>DATBPO010000001.1:0-6326 GCA_036561265.1 Solirubrobacteraceae bacterium
GGAAGACCACGCCCATCGCCAGGAGCGTCGTTGCGGCGAACTTGTAGTACTGATTTGCCTGTACCAGAACGTCGAACTCCCCGCTGTTGAAGTTCTGGAAGAAGCGCACCGCCGCGGGCAGCACCACGAAGTAGCCGAAGAGCACGCAGATCACGAACAGGAAGGGGATCGCCGTGAGCAGCGGCAGCACCACGCGTCTCTCACTGGGGCTGAAGGCGGGCAGCACGAAGCCGTAGAGCTCGAAGAGGATGATCGGCAGCGCCAGCACCAGGGCGAAGTACAGGCTCACGGTGAGCGTCGTCGTGAAGGGCTCGCCGAAGCCGAGCGTCACCGGCTTGTTGCCCTGCGGCTTGGTGGGGATCTTCGCCACGCTCGCACGCACCTGCGGGATCTGCGCCGCCAGCTGCGCGCGCACCGCGGGCGGTAGGCCGCTTGAAGGGGCGCTCAGCGTGCGCGCCAGCGCTTCGGTCTGCTTGGCCAGCCCCAGCACTCCCTGCTGCGCCAACGCCGTCTGCCCCAGCGGGCCTTCGCCGCGCTCCACCTGCTTCTGCGTCTGCTTATTCAGCGGTTCGTTGATCCAGCCCAGCAGCGCGTGGTTCTGCCACATGCAGACACCGAACGCGACCGCCAGCGCCACCCCGCTGATGATCAGCCGCGTGCGCAGCTCGTCCAGATGGTCCACCAGGCTGAGCCGCTCCTCGTGGCCGATCGGTCGTATGGCGGTGGCCATTCCCCGTTGAAATTAGCAGCGTTTTGGGCCTCTACTACGTACTGAAGCTGCGCAAAGCTACCCGATCGTGGGCACTTGCTAAAGGCACCATCAACGGGGGTCGATGACCTTGCGAAAGCCTATGTACTCCCCGAACGACAACCATGTCGGCCAAGAGGTGCAACTGGAGCAGTGGCTCCACGTTTGCATCAGCTGCGGCGGCGAGCTCGTCTATCCCGTCGACTGGAGCGAGGAGCGCCCCGGGTTCTGGCGCATCGAGCTACGCTGCCCGGAGTGCGAGGAGGTCCGCGAGGGCGTCTTCGGCCAGGCCGCCGTCGAGCGGCTCGATGATGAGCTCGATCGCGCCACGGCTGCTTTGTTGAGCGACTTCAGGCGTATGACCCACGCCAACATGGCGCAGGAAATCGAGTTCTTTGTGCGTGCGCTTGACGCCGACGTGATTGTTCCGAGCGATTTCTAAGCCCCCTATACAACTCTGAAGGGAAAAAGGGGGTTTCACCCCCTTGACCCGGGATGAAGAGCAAGAAAGGGAGCCCCCCGGCTGCCGTTTCAGCGGTAGCGCTCGACTACTGCGTCCGCCACCAGATCAAGCAGTCGCGCACGTCCGTTGGGGAGGGTTTTGGGAAGGGCTGCCTTGGCTTGGGCTACGAGGCCCAGCGCTCGGCTACGCGCCTCCTCCAGTGCGCCCGTGGCGCTGATGCGCTCGCAGAGCTGCTCGGCCTGCTCGGGGCCTTCAAGGGCTGCCAGGTCCACCGCGGCCAGGTCCGCGTCGTGCTTGCGCGCGAGGATCAGGGGCAGGGTTACGGTGCCGTCGAGCAGGTCGGTGCCGCGCGACTTGCCGGTGCGCTCGACGGGGCCGGAGACGTCGAGGACGTCGTCCAGCAGCTGGAAGGCCAGGCCGATGCGCTTGGCGAAGGCGCCCAGGGCGTCGGCCAGGACGTGCGAGCCCTCCACGGCGATCAGCGCCCCCAGGCGGCAGGCGGCCTCGAACAGAGCGGCCGTCTTGAGCTCGCAGCGGTGCAGGTAGCGCTCGACCGCCACGTGCTTGGCGTAGGCGTCCTCGCGCTGCAATAGCTCTCCCGCGGCCAGCGCCGAGCTCGCATCGGACAGCGCGCGCAGCTGATCGAGGCTGCCGTTGCGCGCCAACTCGGCGAAGGCGCGCGAGAACAGCAAGTCGCCCGTTGCGATCGCGGTCTCACGGCCGGCGGTGGCTACCACGGTGGGGCGCCCGCGGCGCAGCTGCGCGCCATCGATCACATCGTCGTGCACCAGCGTTGCGGAGTGCACCAGCTCGACCGCCACCGCTGCGCGCACCAGCGCCTCCTCACCGGCGTCCGTCGCCAGCGGGCCTCCCGCCGACTCGGCCGCCAGCACCACCAGCAGCGGTCGCAAGCGCTTGCCCCCCGCCACGACCGTCGCCGTGGCGTGCGCCGCCAGCGGCACCCCGGCCTCTTTTGTCACCGCCTCCAGATGCTCCTCAGCGCGCGTCATGCGCGCGCGCAACTGCCGCCCGCCGCCGCGCATGATCGCCTCGACCGCGTCCATATCGCTGGGCGTGCTCACCGCAGCTCCCATCATGCGCCATTCCCAGGCACGACGCCTGCGTTGTTCCCAGCCGCGGAGCCCGGCCGGTGTCCGGGCGCAACCCCCGCACTACCCCCCGGTTTCGTCCCGGAGTGGATCGTGACGATGCCGCCGGCCGTCAGCACCCAGCGAATCTCAGCCAACCCCGCGTGCTCCAACTCGCCCGCCAGCGCAGCCGGGCCAGGGAAGTGCTTGACGGACTCCGGCAGGTAGTTATACGCGGCCGGATCGGCCGAGAGGCGCCCCAACTGGGGCACGATGCGATCGAACCACAGCCCGTAGAACCAGGACAGCGGCGCGCGCATCGGCGTCGTGAACTCCAGCACCACCACGCGGCCGCCGGGGCGCACGACGCGGACCATCTCCCCAAGGCCCCGCCCGAGATCGGAGAAGTTGCGCACGCCGAAGCCCGCGGTGGCGGCGTCGAAGGAGTCCTCAGCGTAGGGAAGGTCAAGCGCGTCGCCCCACTCAAAGCGCAGGTGGCTTACCGCCGCCGCCTTGCGCCGCGCATGCGCGAGCATGCCCTCGGAGAAGTCGCTGCCCACGACCTCGCCCCCCGGTGCCACGCGCCGCGCCAGCTCCAGCGCCAAGTCGCCCGTGCCGCTGGCCACATCCAGCACCCGCCAGCCAGGGCCGACGCCGGCGATGTCCACCGCGCGCTCGCGCCAGCGATGGTGCAGGCCCGCGGTCATGGCGCTGTTGAGCAGGTCATAGAAGCCGGCGACGCGGTCGAACATGTCCCGCACCTCCCCCGCCTGCGGGCTGCCTGGCTCGGGCATCGCGGCGGGCGCGCCCCCTACTTGAGCTGCGAGAGGAATTCGACCACCGCGTTGAACTTTTCCGGTGGCAGGTTGCGGAAGGAAGGCATCGGCGCCGTGGGGTTCACGAGCGTGCGCGCGATCCCCTGGCGCGGCAGGCGCGAGCCGACGTGCGTCAGCTGTGGACCCGGTCCGTCGTTGCCGTTCTCGCCGATCTTGTGACACGCCAGACAGCCCGACTGCGCCACCGCCAGCTTGCCCTTTTCATAGGTCGCAAGGGTGGTGCCGCCGGCCTTCAGCACCGCCGGCGGCGTGGCCATTTCGATCGCCGTCGGCGACCCCGCGTTGGCGCCCTGGTAGGTGAGGAAGGCCATCGCGCCGATCACCACGATGCCCGTGATCGTTGCAATCGGCCGGCGCTCGGGGCGACGCTCAGGCGAGCGGTCATAGAAGGGCAGCAGGAACAGCAGGATCATGGCCAGCGTGGGCACGCCGATCGTGGCCAGCGGCACGAGGCTCGGCGGCTTGACCACGCGCAGCACCTCAAACAGGAAGAAGAAATACCACTCGGGACGAGGCACATAAGTGGTCGTCGTAGGGTTGGCCTTGGAGCCCAACTCGGCGCCCAGCACCAGCGACATCGTGATGATGCACGCCATCACCACGCACGCCATCACGGCGTCCTTCGCCACGGCATAAGGGAAGAACGGCTTGCCCTGGCTCTTGAGGATGCCGTATTCGCGGAGGTACTCCTCCTTCTCGCGCTGGTTCATGCCTCGCCCCCGCGGAAAGAGAGATTTACGCGCCTGGCGGGGCAGAAAGTGGCGCCCCCGGCGGGGCGCGCAGCGCTGCTGATGCGAGCGCTCATGCCTCTGCCTTGCGCAGCTCGGGGTCCTTCTCGGCCTTCAACCACGGCGGCGCCGTCGTCCCCAGCTTCGTCACCAGATACAGGTGTGCGCCAATCAGCGCCACAATCGCGCCCGGCACCAAAAGCATGTGGATGGCGTAGAAGCGCGACAGCGTCGTCGCCCCAAATTCAGGCCCCGCGCGCAGGAAGTCGCTCAGATACGGCCCCAACAAGGGCCCCGTGCCGTTGATGTTGGTGCCCACGATCGTCGCCCAGTACGCGCGCTGATCGAAGGGCAAAAGATAGCCCGTGAAGGACATCAGCATCGTCAGAATCAACAGCACCACGCCAATCACCCAGTTGAGCTCGCGCGGATACTTGTAGGCGCCGAAGAAGAACGTACGCCCCATGTGCAGGAATACGAGGATCACCATCACGCTCGATCCCCACTTGTGCATACCCCGCACAAACTGCCCCAGGAACACTTCGTTGGTCACGTGGCGGATCGATTCATACGCGCCCCCCGCCGGGTCCGGGCGGTAGTACATCGCCAGGAACACGCCCGTCACCGCCTGCGAGAGGAACGCGAACATCGTCGCCGAGCCCAGCGTGTAGAACCAATTCGTGCCCTTGGGCACCTTGCGGAACATCAGCCACCGCGCGCCGCCACTCAAAGAGGTGCGCTCGTCCACCCAATCGACCACGGCGACGCCCGCGTTGCGCCCGTGATCCAGCGGCGTGGCCTTGCCGTTGCCGTCCCCATCTCCCGGGCGCGGCGGGGGAGCCTTTAAGGGGGAGGGGAGGGGTGGGGCCGGTAGCTTTGGCATCCTGGGCATGAGCTTGCCTGCTCGTCCTTAGAGCTTGCGCGCCGAGGGCCGCGATGGGTATGCGTACTGCCCGATGCCATCGATCGGCTCGCCCGGGTCGCGCGGCGAGAAGCGTTCGAGCTCGCTATTAACGCTGTAACGCGGCCCGATCTGCACGTAGCCCTCGCGCACGCGCGTGTAGAAACGATCCAGCGGGCGCACCGGGGGCCCGCCCACACGCCGCCCCAGCAGATCGTAAACGCCGCCGTGGCAGGGGCAGATGAAGCGCTCCGCCGCGTCCACCCAGCGCACCGGGCAGCCCAGGTGCGCACAGCGCGTGGAGATCGCGATGAAGGCCGCGTCGCGGTCGGCCTTGTCGGTGTCGATCGCGGGATTGAACTTGCGCACATACACCGTCGTCTTGCCCGCCTCGCCGATGCCGGGGGTGATCGTGATCACAGTGGGGATGTAGTTGTTATCGGGGAAGTCATCCACGGGGCCCACCGTCTCCCATGTATGGGGGGCCGTCTTGAAGATCGGCCCGATCGCAAAGCCCAGCGCGGGCAGCAGGAAGGAGGCCGCCGCGACAGCGCCCGCGGACTGGCCACCGATGTTCATGAAGCGCCGCCGCGTGACCGTCTCGCCCTCAAAGGCGCCGGGCATCCCGCGGTCGAGCGTGTACTTCGACTTGCTCTGTTCGTGCTTGCTGGGCAAGACGACTAAGAATATCGGTTGGGGGTTGACCGGGAGCCCGACGGGCTCCCTAGCCCGCGCTGGCCTCGCCCGCGGCCACCGCGCGCATCGCCCCGAGCGCCCGCGGGGAGCCCTCTCGCGCCAGCGCCTTCGCGCGCTCGTGCTCTGCGCTCGGCCCCCACCCCACCGCCCGCGCCCCGGCATCCCAGATCGCCGTCGCCAGCTCGCCATCCCCCACCCCGTGGGCCAGCGCCGTCAGCGTGATCACATCCGCCAGCTCCGCCACCGCCACCAGATCGCCGAGCGCCACCAGCCGCGCCAGGCCGCGCGCGTAGAGCTCATCGCCTGCCAGCAGCGCCAGGTCGGAGTCCTCCCGCGGCTGCCGCGTGCCGTAGTGCAGCTGATAGCCCTCGTAGATCGCCGCGATCAGTTGCTCATACTCGGCCGCAGATTCGTGGGCGCGTGGCCCCGAGGCCGCCACCTGCGCCGGTCCCGGGATATCCCGCGAATCCCCAACAACGCCTGCCTGCGCCTCACGCTCACCGCTCGGCATGTGCTTATTCCCGTTCACGCCGCAAGCTCCTGAAACGCGGCCCGCGCGGCCTCGATCGTGCGTTCGATCTGCTCCGGCGTGTGCGCCAGCGAGGGAAACCACGCCTCAAACTGCGACGGCGGCGGGTACACGCCGCGCGCCAACAACCCCCGGCACCACACGCCGTAGCTCTCCACATCGCACGCCTGCACCTCCGCCAGGTTCCCCGGCGCTCGCTCGCTGAAGAACACCGTCAGCAGGCCCGGCGCCGCCACCACGCTCACCGCCCGCCCAGCGCTAGCCGCGGCCGCACGTAGGCCATCCGCGAGGTGCTCCGTGATCGCCGCCAGACGCAGATACGCCTGTTCATCGAGCA
>DATBPO010000002.1:0-4433 GCA_036561265.1 Solirubrobacteraceae bacterium
CGGAGCTCAGCACCAGCTGCTGGAGGTTCCCCTGTACGAGCACCGCCACGGGCTCTTCGCCAAAGTTCTCATAGAAGCCCTGGGTGGCCCGGTAGTCGGCGCTCGATTTGCCCACGAACGTATCGGCCGCGGCGCTGGGGTGCAGGCCAAGCGCCAGCACTGTTCCCCCGATGCCGAGCGCGAGGGCCACGCCGACAGTCAGCCAGGGCCGGCGGCCGGCGGCGCCGGTAAAAGCCGATAGGAGACGTGCGACGTTCACAGAGGGAGGCTAGCCAGGCGCGGGGATAGTACGCGCCGCTGGCATTACTCCATGCCGAGAGGACCCACTGATTCCCCCGAGAGGAACTGGCGCACGAACGGGTTCTCGGACTCGAACATTTCCTGCGCGGGGCCGGACTGCACGATGCGCCCCTTCCTTAGGACCGCCAGATGGTTGGCGACGCGGCGGGCGCTCATGATGTCGTGGGTGATGACGACGTAGCAGCCGCCGTTCTCAGCGTGCACTTCCTTGATCAGCTCGCACAGCAGCGCGGTGCGCACGGGATCGAGGCCCGAGTCGGGCTCGTCGAAGAGGACGATCTCGGGCTCGAGCACAAGGGCGCGGGCGAAACCGGCGCGCTTGCGCATGCCGCCCGAGAGCTCGTTGGGCATCTTGTCGTGGTCGCCGCCGAGACCCACCTCGCGCAGCCTTGCGTGCACGACCTCGGAGATCTCATCCTCGCCCTTCTCGGTGTGCTGGCGCAGGGGGAAGGCGACGTTGTCGTACAGGTTCATGGAGCCAAACAGGGCGCCATCCTGGAAGAGCACGCCGAACTTCTTGCGCATCTCAAAGAGCTCGGCGTCGGGCAGGCTCGGCACCGACTGGCCCTGGATGAGCACGTCGCCCTCGTCGGGATACATGAGCCCGACCATGTGCTTGATGCACACCGACTTGCCCGTGCCGCTGGGGCCGATGATCATCGAGATCTGATTCTCAGGCAGGGCCATGTTGAGACCGCGCAGCACCTTGTTGCGGCCAAAGGCCTTGTGCACATCGATGAACTGGATCGCGTCGCCGGTCTCATTCGGCCGCCCCTCGCCGGTGTGGTAGCGGAATTCCTCAGCCTCCTCCTTCAGCCTGGCGGGGTCCTCCGCGCCCGGGCGCTCCTCCACGGCCATCTCCGCTAACCCCCCACGGGGGCGCGCGGATTGGAGCCCCAGAAGACCTGCGTGCCCAGCGCCGCGATGAGGTGCACGAGCACAAGGTTCAGCACCATCGACTTGGCCGTCGCCGTCCCCACCCCCACGGGGCCGCCGGAGGCGTTGTAGCCGTAGTAGCAGCCGACGAGCACGATGGCGGTGGCCATGAACATCGCCTTTATCAAGCTGAATAAGAAGTCAGGCGGGTTCTGGAACTGCCAGAAGATGAGGAGGTACCCGCCGGAGGACACCGCGCCGACCTGCTGCACCACCGCGATATAGGAGGCCAGGAAGCCCGCGCCGACCGCGGCCATGTACATGAAGGGCAGCACCAGCCAGGCGGCCAGCAGGCGCGTGGCGCAGAGGAAAGTCATGGAGTCCACGCCCATCACCTCAAGCGCGTCGATCTCATCGCTGATGCGCATCGCGCCGAGCTCAGCGACGATGCCGGTTCCCACCTTGGCGGCCATCATGTAGCCGAACACCAGCGGCACCAGCTCGCGCAGGTCACACCACGCCGTGAAGACGCCGGAGTACGCGGGCGCGCCGACGCCCTTCAGCAGATACGCGCCGGAGATGCCGCACTGCAGGCCGATGATGAACACCAGGCCCCAGATCACGAGCGTCGAGCCGATGATCAGGATGCCCGCCTGGCGGATACCCTCGCCGAAGAAGCGCAGCACCCGCAGGCCCCAAACATCGCGGATCACCTGCACGCAGAAGCGGCTGATCTCCCCGGAGATTGCCACCCATTCGCGGGGCAGCCAGAGCCATTCGATCACTTCGGCACCAGAATCTGTGGATGCGTCGCCAGCAGGGTCTGCGTGAACACATAGTTGAAGGCAAAGACGCCCAATAGAGCAATCACAACCGCCTGATTCACCGCACGCCCCACGCCCTCGGCACCCCCGGAGGCGGCCATGCCCTTGTAACAGCACACGATCGCGATGATGGCGCCGAAGATGGTGGTCTTCAGCACGGAGCCCCAGAGGTCGGTGGTGGAGGCGTTGGTGAAGAAGGTGGCCCAGAAGGGGCCGAGGGGCTGGTGGTAGACGAGTGCGGCGCCGATGCCGCCGAAGATGCCGAAGAGGACCGCGTAGATGTCGAACAGGCCGGTGGCGATCATCAGCGCGAGGAAGCGGGGGACGACGAGGTTCTTGACGGGATCGACGCCGAGGACCTGCAGCGCGTCGAGCTCCTCGCGGATCTTGCGCGCGCCGAGGTCGGCTGTGATGGCGGTGCCGGCGACGCCCACGAGGATGACGGCGTCGATGAAGGGCCCCGCTTCGCGCACGGAGGCGAGCACGAAGAAGCCGCCGAGGCGGTCGAGCGATCCGAAGAGCGACAGGAAGTTGGCGGCCTGCAACCCTGGGGCCTCGTAGCCGAAGACGGCGGTGGAGATGAGCAGCGGAAACCAGCAGAGCTTGAGCGTGAAGAGGAACTGCGAGACGAGCTCCTCGCCGTAGGGGTACGGGGGCCTGATGGCAGAGATGATCGTCCTGCCGGTCAGGATCATCATGTCCCCAATTTCCTCGAGCATGTTTCTCGTCGGGAGAAACGCACGCTCTGCGGCGCTGCGGACCATCTCAGCTACCCCTCCTCGGGTCACTTCGCTGCTGCACTGTTGCCTTACGATAGAACTCTACGCCATGCGCGGGCGTCGCGCCACCGCCACTGATATCGTCGCCTGCGTTGTGAGGGGGAGGCGCCTGATTCCAGTGGTCGTAGCCGCCGCGTTCGCGGTGGCGCTCCTGAGCGGCTGCGGAGGCAGCGAACAGACCGCGCATGAAACCAAGGCCACCTACCCGGTGAAGATCGTGCAGGCGAGCTTCCCCTCGATCCAGGCGATCGCGCACAACGCCAAGCTGGTGCTGAAGGTGCGCAATACGGGCACGCAGACGATGCCCAACGTGGCCGTCACGACGGACTCGTTCTCCTACGTGAGCAACTACCCGGGCCTAGCGGCGCCGCAGCGCCCGGTGTGGATCGTCAACGAGGGGCCAGGGACGATCCCCAAGCGGCCCGTGCAGTCGGTGACGGTGGATCAGCCGGGCGGCGGCCAGACGGCGTTCGTGAACACCTGGGCCTTGGGGCCGCTGGCGCCGGGGCAGACGAAGAAGTTCGTGTGGCGAGTGACGCCGGTGAAGGCGGGGATCTTCAGCGTGGGCTACGTCGTGGCGGCGGGCCTGAACGGCAACGCCCACGCCCGCGTGAGCCGCAGAGGCGCGTTGGAAGGCGAACCGGGCGGTCTGCCCGTGGGCCGCTTCCGGGTGGCGATCGCCGGCCGTCCGCCACCGCGCTACGTGAACCCGGAAACGGGCAAGGTCACGCACGGGGTGTATGTGCCGTCGCGCTACGCGCAGTAGGACTGCGGGACCAGGTCTCGGCTTTCAGGACCAAGTTACGCCGCCGCGCGCACGGCTAGGTTTTCTCCGTGGCCGCTGCGCGCCTTCCACATCCCATCCCGTATCAAGGGAGCAAGCGTCAGCTCGCCCGGCGCATCCTGTCCGTGCTCAGCTCCAGCAGATTCGGCACCTTCTACGAGCCGTTTGCCGGCTCCGCGGCCCTTACCATCGCCGCGTGCGCTGCCGACACCGCGGAGCGCTTTGTCATCGGCGACACCCTTGAGCCCCTGACGGAGCTGTGGACACAGATCCTGTCTGCCCCCGATGCGCTGGCTGACGAGTACGAGCGCATCTGGTCAGCACAGCTCGCGGACCCCGCTGCGCACTACCTGAAGACACGAGCGGCCTTCAACCAAGCGGGCAGGGCAGCCGAGCTCCTCTACCTCCTCGCGCGCTGTGTGAAGAACGCGCCGCGGTTCAATTCGGACGGTGAGTTCAACCAGTCTGCGGACCACCGTCGCCTGGGAATGAGACCTTCCAAGATGCGCCAGGAGGTCGCCGGGGCAGCCGCCTTGCTCGGCGGGCGAACAGAGGTGAGATCGCTGGACTTCGCGGATGCAGTGGCCGAGGCAACCACGCGAGACCTCGTGTACATGGACCCCCCATGGGAGGGGACATCCAAAGGATCCAACAAACGCTACCGCGACTGGCTTGCTCGCGAGCGCCTAATCGAGGTGCTGGAGGACCTGGACGCTCGCGGTGTTTCCTACATCCTCAGCTACGACGGTCGTCACGGAGCGAAGTCCTACGGGGACTGGCTCCCGGAGAGCATCGGCGCGGTACGACTCGAGCTGGTGGCGGGCAGATCCTCGCAGGCCACCCTCAACGGGCGAGCAGTCACGACGATCG
>DATBPO010000003.1:0-6875 GCA_036561265.1 Solirubrobacteraceae bacterium
CCACGGTATCGGCGACCGACACAGAAAGCTCCGTGGCGGAAACCCGCTGTGGACTTGATCCGCTGAGCGCGCCCTCGAGTCTTGAGGATCTTGCCGCGGAATGCGCCTATGCCGGAGCGGGCGCGGAAGTCACTGGCGACGGGCAGCATGTCCTCTATGCCGCAAGCAAGGACACGGCCGGCAACAAGGAGACGCCTATCGCAGTCAGCTTCAAGATCGATCGAACCGCTCCGACCATCACATGTGACGACACGCCCACGTTTGCGCTTGATGGCTCCGGTGCAGCCGTGTCGGCTACAGTCGCCGATGTGACCTCCGGCTCAGTCGCAAGCGCTGTCTCGGGCTCCGCCGACGTCTCCTCGACAGGCCAGAAGTCGTTGCTGCTCACAGGTGAAGACAACGCCGGGAACGCGAACCAGATCAGCTGTCCATATGTGGTGGCCGCACCACCATCTGCATCTGTCGTCTCCCCGGCCAACGGGGCGACATTCGATCTCAACCAGGTTGTGGCAGCCAGCTACTCATGCACGGAGAGCACCTTCGGACCTGGTCTCGCTGTCAACGATGGATGTGCTGGACCAGTTGCCAGCGGTCAGCCGATTGATACCTCGACAGCCGGGTCGCACCTCTTTACCGTCACCGCCACCAGCGATGACGGGCAGCATGCGTCCGAGACAGCCTCCTATACCGTCAGGCCCGCACCCCCAACCATCTCCTGCGACGCTCCTCCGAGCACCTGGTCCGCAAGCAACATCACTATCGCCTGCACCGCAACCGACAGCGAATCGGTGCTAGCGAACCCACAAGACGCGTCGTTCTCTTTGGCCACCTCTGTTGCGCCTAGCCAGGAGACTGGGGCTGCCAGCACTGACTCCCGCGAAGTGTGCAATCAGGCTGGGGTGTGTGCGCTGGCTGGTCCCTACACGGGCCTGAAGGTCGACCGCGCGAACCCCACAGTCTCAATCGCGAGCCCGCTGAACAGCCCGAGCGTTGTCCAGGACCAGACGCTGACTGCCCAGTTCTCCTGTGCGGATGAAGGGTCGGGAATCGCGTCGTGCGCTGGCTCAACCGCTGCAGGGCAGAGCCTGGACACCAGCACGCCAGGGGCACATACGCTGACAGTCACAGCCACCGATAGTGCTGGGAACACGACTACGGTGAGCGCCGGCTACTTCGTGGTCGCCGACACCGTGGCGCCGTCCGTCTTCTGCGGCGCAAGCGACGGCATATGGCATGCCGCGAACCAGTCGGTTCAATGCTCCGCGGCTGACCTGGGCTCGGGGTTGGCCGACCCGGCAGACGTCAGCTTCTCGCTCTCGACCACCGTGGCGGCGGGGATGCAGACGGCGAACGCCTCGACCGGTACCCACCAGGTCTGCGACAGGGCGGGCAACTGCGCGACCGCCGGCCCGATCGGCGGTTTCAAGGTTGACCGAGCCGCCCCCACCATCTCGATCACGAGCCCTACCGGCAATCCCACCGTGGTTCGGCACAAGAGCTTGAAGGCCCAGTTCTCGTGTGCTGATGCTGGATCGGGGCTGGCGTCGTGCACCGGCTCCACGGCCAACGAAAAGAAGCTCGACACGAGCACCCCGGGCACGTATGCATTGACGGTCACCGCGATCGACAATGTGGGTAACGCGGCGACCGTCAGCGCTAGCTATACGGTCACTGAACACTAGACCGACCTCCGACATGCAGCCCACGCTGTCTCAGGGGATCGAGCGGGCCTATAAGATCGCTCTCATCCCCGCATGAGCAACCCCTGGCCGGCATTCGACCTGCAGTCCCATTCGCTGTACTCCGACGGCGAACTGCCCGTGGCCGGGGTGATCGAACACGCCGCGCGCGCGGGCGTGGAGCTGCTGGCGCTGACCGACCACGACACGGTGGAGGGCGTGGCAGAGGCGCTTACCGCCGCGCGCTCGCACGGCATAGCTTTACTGCCCGCCACTGAGATATCGGCCGTCGATGGCTCCTATGAGGATCTGCATCTGCTGGGCTACGGCATCGATCACGAGGACGCCACGCTGCGCGAGCGACTGGAGGGGGCGCGTTCTGACCGCGAGGCGCGCGCGGGGCGCATGACGCTGAAGCTCGAAGAGCTTGGCTTCGCGGTTGACCAGAAGCCGCTGCAGGCGCGCCTGGATCAGGGCAAGCCGCTGGGGCGGCCCCATCTCTCTGCCGC
Source organism: Solirubrobacteraceae bacterium (assembly GCA_036561265.1). Lineage (GTDB taxonomy): Bacteria > Actinomycetota > Thermoleophilia > Solirubrobacterales > Solirubrobacteraceae > Palsa-744. The sequence continues at coordinate 2,189 of DATBPO010000003.1, forward strand.
CGTGCTGTCGCATCCAGCCAACGCCGCGCGCCTGGCCGAGGAAGGGCACGACGATGTCGCCTCTTTCCTGCCCGCCTACCTGATCCCCGGGATGCCCGCGTACTCGGGCCGCACCGAGCCGACCGTCGGCGAAGCCATCGGCTGGATCCACGATGCGGGGGGCGTGGCCATCTGGGCGCACCCCTTCTGGGACATCGACTCCCCCCAGGAGGTGCTCAGCTCGATCGATCGCTTCGTGGGCCTGGGGGTCGACGGGGTCGAGTGCTTCTACGTCACCCATGACGGCCCCCAGACGCAGCTGCTCGCCGATCGCTGTGATGAGCTCGGGCTGCTCACGACAGGTTCATCTGACTTTCACGGACCCGATCACCGGCTCTTCAGCCGCTTTCTCGTGCACGAGTTCCACGGTCGCCAACCCAACCTCGGCCCGCTCGCCGACGCGATAGTGGCGGCTTAGGGGTCGCAGCGTGGGCGGCAAGCTGAAGTTCGGTCTGCTCATCCTGCCGCTCGCCGGACTCGCCTGGGTGGTCGTGGCCGTCGTGCTTGGCACCGGCTCATTCTCGGGCGCGCACTCCATTATCGGCCCTAGCGGTCCTTCGCCGGTCTGCCTGCCGGCGACGCTCGAACACAACGCCACGCTACCCGGCACCAAGGTGTCCGTCTCCCCGGCGCCCGACACCGACACCGCCAATCCCCACACGCAGATCAGCTTCCTCGGCATGCCCGTCACCGACATCCAGGACGTCTCCGTCACCGGCTCGCGCTCGGGCTACCACTACGGCCACGTCTACGGCTACTTCCAGGGTGACGGCGGCAGCTTTGTTACGAATGAACCCTTCGATGAAGGCGAGCGCGTCGTGGTGCGTGCTGTGCTCGGCGGTGCCGCCGGTGCGGGGCAGCGCATCGGCTACAGCTTCCGCGTCGCCACGCCCTTCTCCACCGACGCCATCCCCGAGTTCCCCAACCCCCCCGCGCCGCCCTCCTCCATCCAGAGCTTCGTCTCCGCGCCCAACCTGCAGCCGCCGGTCATGTCCGTCACCTTGCCAGACCGCGACCCCGCCGCGGGCGACATCTTGACGACCGTCGGACCCGGTCCCGGCCAGTTCGGCCCCCTCATCTACACGCCCCAGGGACGCGTCGTGTGGTTCGATCGCCTGTCCGGCGGCACCGGTGCCGAGAACCTGAGCCTGCAGGACTACGAAGGCCAGCAGGATCTGACGTGGTGGCAGGGCCGCGTGCTCTCGCTCGGCTTCGGCCTCGGCGAAGACATCATCATGGATCACAACTACCAGGTGGTGGCGCGCGTGCGCGGGGGCAACGGCTTCCAGGCGGACTTGCACGACTTCCAGCTCGCCCCCGAAAACGTCGCCTACATCACCGTCTACAACGCCATGCGCTGCGACCTCACCCCCGTCGATGGGCCGCGCAACGGGGTCATAGTCGACACCGCCGTGCAGGTGCTCGATGTCAAGACCGGCCTCGTGCGCTCCGAATGGCACAGCCTCGACCACGTCGGCGTGGGGGAGTCCCACGCGCCCGTGCCCAGCAAGGACAAACCCACACCCTGGGACTACTTTCACCTGAACTCCGTCGACCCCGAGCCCGACGGCAACCTGCTCATCTCCGGGCGCTCCACCTGGGCCGCCTATCAGTTGCAGCAGGGCTCCGGGCAGATTCTTTGGCGCTTGGGGGGCACCAAGTCGAGCTTCGCCATGGGTCCCGGCAGCGAAACCGCCTGGCAGCACGACGCGCGCATGCAGCCTGATGGCAACGTCACCTTCTTCGACGACGGCTCCAACCCCCGCATCCACTACCAGTCGCGCAGCGTGCGCGTGGCGCTCGACCCCGCCCACCATCGCGCCACCCTCGCGCGCGTCTACACGCACCCCAACGCGCTGATGGCCGACTCTCAGGGCAACTCGCAGACGCTCGCCGATGAAAGCGTCGTCGTCGGCTGGGGCGCCGTGCCCGAGGTAACCCAGTTCGCCAAGGGGGGTCAGCTGCTGTTCGACGCCCACCTGCCCCCCGGCATGTCCTCCTACCGCGCCTTCCGCTTCCCCTGGCACGGCCATCCGCTAGAGGCCCCCGCGGTGAGCGCACGCATCCTCACCACCGGGGATTCCACCGCGCTGTTCGCCAGCTGGAACGGCGCTACCGACGTGGCAGCCTGGCGCGTGCTTGCCGGCGCCGATCCCGGCTCGCTCAAGCCCGTCGCCACGATGCCCGACAGCGGCTTTGAGAGCTCCGTGACGCTGCCCGAGAAGTACGCCTACGTGGCCGTGCAGGCAATGGAGGCCGGCGGGCAGATGCTGGGCACCTCCGCCACCGTGAAGGTTGCCGGATGAGCGCCGCTACGGTCAGGGCACGTGCGGCCATCGCCCCGGAAGGCGCTCCCGCGCGCCACTCGCTGCTGCTCGCCGTCTGCTGCACCGCCCAGTTCATGGTCATCCTCGACGTCTCCATCGTCAACGTCGCGCTGCCCTCCATCCGCGAAAGCCTCGGCTTCGCCGCCACCGATCTGCAGTGGATCGTCAACGCCTACACGATCGCCTTCGCCGGCTTCCTCATGCTGGGGGGCCGCGCCGCCGACCTTCTCGGGCAGCGCCGCGTGTTCGTCTCCGGGCTCATGCTCTTCGGCTTCGCCTCCCTCATCGGCGGTCTCGCTGCCACCCAGGGGATGCTCGTCGGCGCCCGTGCGCTGCAGGGGCTCGGCGGCGCGATCATGGCGCCCGCCTCGCTGTCGATCATCAACTCCTCCTTCGCCGGCCCCGAACGCTTGCGCGCGATCGGCGTGTGGGGGGCGATGAACGGTGCCGGCGGCGCTGCCGGGGTGCTGCTCGGGGGCATCATCACGCAGACGCTCGGCTGGCGCTGGATTCTGCTCATCAACCTGCCCATCGGCGTGGCTACCGCACTCGTCGCGCGCGTCGCCGTGCCCGAACGTGGGCCGCAGAAGAAAGACGGCGGCTTTGATCTTGCCGGTGCCCTCGCCGTCACAGGTGGGTTGCTGGCGCTTGTCTACGGCATCGTCCGCGCCGGCGTCGCCGGCTGGGGCTCTCCCGAAGCGCTCGGGCCGATCGTGCTCGGCATCGTGCTGCTCTGCGCCTTCTTCGTGATCGAGGCCCGCTTCGCCGCTGCGCCGCTCGTGCCCCTGCGGGTGCTCTCCATCAAGCTCCTGCGCTCCGCCAACATCATCGTCTTTCTCTTTAGTGCCGCGCTCTTTCCGATGTGGTACTTCCTCTCGCTCTACCTGCAGCTCGTGCTGAAGATGCCGCCGATCGGCGCGGGCCTCGCCTTCCTGCCGATGGCGCTCACCATCATGGCCTGCGCCACGCGCGCCGGGCGCCTCGTGGGGCGCTACGGCGCCGGTCCCGTGCTCGGCGGCGGGCTCACGCTGATGGCGATCGGCCTTGCCCTCTTCGGGCGCGTTGCCGTCAACGGCGGTTACGTCTCGGATCTGCTCCTGCCCGGGCTATTCGTCTCCGTCGGCCTCGGCCTCTCCGTGGTGCCATCCACGATCGCTGCCACTGCCGGCGTGGCCCCCCGCGAGGCCGGCCTGGCCTCCGGTCTCGTCAACACCTCGCGCCAGATGGGCGGTGCGCTCGGGCTCGCCATCCTCACCTCGCTCGCCTTCCAGTACACCACCCACCTCATCGACGCGGACTACCGTGCGCCGCTCTTGGCGCTCGATGACGGCTTCCGCCTGGCCTTCCTGCTCGCCGCCAGCTTCGCCCTGATCGGTGCCATCGCCGCCTTCCGCCTGATCCCGCGCGTGCGCCCGGGGGCGCCCGGGGCAGGCCTCGCGCCTGCTCCTGCCGCGGCCGATGGCTCCTCCGCGCCGCGGGCGACCGTGCATCCGCTGCCGCTTCCCGTCAACCAGCCGGTATCCAGTGCGCGGCCCGCTCCCTCTGACGAGACGCCCGTGATGCCCATCTCCGAGCAGCCTGTACCAGACGCGCGGCCAACGCCCCCGTCCGAGACTCCCGCCGTCTCCGCATCGCCCGCGCCAGCTCCACAGCACGCGGCCCCCACCCCTCCCAACCCCAGCCCCCGCCCCGCGGCGACCGTCGCCTTCTGCCTGGCCGGCGGCCAGCCCTGGCCCACCGGCGGCTCCTTCACCGGCGGCGGTCGGCACATCTGATGCGACTGTCGGGGAAGCGACTGGCCGGGTTGCCCCTGGGCGCCGCCATCCTGGCGGGGTTGATCTCCGCCTGCGGCGGCTCCTCGCCGGCGGCCTCGACCGCCGCCGCCAACCCCGTTGCGGTTTCACCCTTTCCTGGCACGCCTGACGCCTCGTCTGCAACGCAGATCAGCTTCCTCGGGCCTGCCGGCACGCACGTGGTCTCCATTTCGGTGAAAGGCTCGCGCAGCGGCGCTCATCCGGGACACCTCGCCGCCTATTCCACCGGCACCGGTGAAAGCTTCCTTCCCGCGCGTCCATTTACTGCAGGTGAGCGTGTGACTGTAAATGCGTCAGTGCAGGCCGGTGGCACGACGGCTGCCGCCTCCACCACTTTTACCATCGCCCATCAGGCGACTGTGAGTCATAGTGAATTTCCCATCAACCCCGGCGATCCCCACGCCGTGCAGCACTACGGCTCGCTCACCGTTCCCGCGCTGCACGTAACGACGCCCCCGCGACCCGGCGCTGCGCCCGGCGATCTCTTCCTCGCGCCCTACCAGGGCA
>DATBPO010000004.1:0-10373 GCA_036561265.1 Solirubrobacteraceae bacterium
TTCGGGAATAAAGATGCCAATCTATTGAACAGCTGTGCGGATGAGGAATCTGTGCGCTAAGTGCATTCTCATGGCGTCTTTCAATAGTCGTTAGGCGCACGCACGAGGCTGCGCTGAGAGTGACCGTTAATTTGGCCATGAGAAAAGGCGCATCACGCCGTCGCGGCGGTCTGGCGATGATCGCGTTGGCTGCAGCGCTCGGCCTCTCGGCCTGCGGTGTAGCTGCCTCCGACCCGCCGCCCGCAGCAAAGCCGGCGCAGTCTTCGCCGTCGGTGTCGCATCCGCTGTCCCCGAGGACGACCAGAGTCGCCGCTCATGGCTGTCCAAGCGCCGCAGCAGCCGCGCGCGCCCGAGCGGTGCTGCACGGCGCCAAGCGGCGCTTTCGGATCGAGTCGCGGGGTACGGCGATACGCGCAGACCTGCGCTATATCGCGCACGACCGCGTGCTCCTCGATGCGCTGCGCAGCAACGACATCGCTGTGGTGCGAGCTGAGGTCGGACGACTGCAGCACAGTCAGCGCGTCAAACACGTGACGCGGATAAGAGTGCTGCAGGGTTCGCGGGTGCTCGTCGACGGCTGGCCGACCTCATTTGACGTGGCAGGCTCGGAACGTAAACTGCGCGACCGTAACGGCCGCAGTCTCGGTCGCATTCAGGTCACGATTCAGGACATCATCGGCTTCATCAAGTTGGAGCACAGGCACGAGGGGACTGAAGTGGTGGTGCGCGGAGCGCAGGGGCAGGTGCGCACGTTGTTGCCCGCCGCCAGGGGTGTATCGCTGCCGGCGATGGGCTGCGTGCGGGTGGGGGGGCGTCACTACGTCGTGCGCTCCTTCAAAGAGGCGGGCTTTATCGGCGAGTCGCTGACCATCTGGCTGTTGACACGGGCATAGCCCTCGCCGAGCGATATCCGCCGGACTAAGGGCGCCTGACTATCCTTGCCTGCGCGGGGTAAAGACGCTTGGTGTCAACTTCTCAGCAACCCGAGCACTACGACACGGTCGTCATCGGCGCTGGGCCCGGCGGGCGCGGCACGGCCGGCATGCTCGCGCAGGCTGGTCAGCGGGTGGCCATGATCGAGTCGGAGTTGGTAGGAGGCGAGTGTCCCTACTGGGCCTGTATCCCCAGCAAGACACTGCTGCGTCCCGGAGAGGCGCTGGCTGCCGATCGGCGCGTGGCGGGGGTGGGGAGGGGCAAGATCGTCTGGCCGGCCGTCGTGGACTACCGCGATTACATGAACTCTGGGCTTGACGATACGGGCAAGGTTGCGGCAGCCGAGGAGTTGGGCATCGAGGTGCTGCGCGGACGCGGGCGGATCGAGGGGTCGGGTCGTGTCTGCGTGGACGGGCGGATCCTCTCTCCCAGGAGCCTGTCTGCCGAGCACATAGTGCTTGCCACTGGAACCACCGCGGCGATCCCCGCGCTGCCCGGCCTGGGTGAGATCGACTACTGGACTAACCGCGAGGCGACGAGCTTGCGTGAGGTGCCCGATTCGGTGATCGTGCTGGGGGGAGGACCGGTGGGTGTGGAGCTGGCGCAGATGCTCCACCGCTTTGGCGCCCGGGTGACGCTTGTTCACGCCGGAGAGCGGCTGCTCGAACGTGAGCACCCAAGCATCGGCGAACTGCTCGCGGAGCTGCTGAGCGCGGAGGGGATCGCGGTGCGCACCGCCGTGCAAGCCGTGTCTGTCGCAAAGGCCGGCAGCGATGCGGGCGGCGTGTCGCTTGCGTTTGCCGGCGGGGAGGCGATCGAGGCGCAGCGGCTCGTGGTTGCCACTGGTCGTCGCCCCCGCTTGCACGACCTTGGCCTGAGGGAGGTTGGTGTGAGGTGCAACGAGCTCGGTATCGAGGTCGACGAACGCTGCCGGGCGGCTGATGGCATCTGGGCGGTGGGCGACGTAACTGGGGTCGCGCCCTTTACGCACGTCGCGGCATATCAGTCGAGGATTGCTGCAGCGGACATCCTCGGCGAGCGGGTGCTCGCCGACTACCGCGCGATTCCACGGGTGGTCTTCGGCGATCCCGAGATCGCCTGCGTGGGGATAGTGCCGGGCGAGGAGGGGGAGGGTCTGCTTATCGCCCAGGCCGAGTTAAGCGCGAGCGATCGCACGGAGACCTACGGTTGCGGCCTGCGCGGCCACCTTGGCCTCGTCGCTGAGCGCGAGCGCGGGATCGTGCTCGGCGCCTGGTCTATCGGACCGCTGGCCAGTGAGTGGATTCACCAAGCAGGGCTCGCCGTGCAGGCACGCATACCGCTCGCTGTGCTCGCCGAAAGCATCGTCCAGTTTCCCACATTCAGTGAACTCTTCGCGGGGCTCGCCCGCGAGCTGCACACTCAGAGGACGACATCCTCCGGCGCGTAAAGTGCCGGTGACTACCAGCGGAGGATCAAAATGGCAACTTGCACACACCTCAATCAGATCGAGATCACCGAGCCCACTGGACCCGTCCTGGGGTGTGAGGAGTGCCTGAAGATCGGTGGACGTTGGGTCCATCTGCGCATGTGCGAGTCCTGCGGCAAGGTCGGCTGCTGCGATGACTCGCCCAACAGGCACGCCTCAAAGCACTACGCCGAGACCAGCCACCCTGTTATCCGCTCCCTGGAGCCCGGCGAGACCTGGAGCTGGTGCTACGTGGATGAGGTGGCGTTCGTGCTGCCGGGCACCTGAGGCCCACGGAGGACGGGGATGCGCCAAGGTGAGGCCCACGGAGGACGGGGATGCGCCAAGCGCTGTTAGTCGGCCCACCAGTCCCGCTGGCCCTCGACGTCTTCTCGCGGATTTTTGCCGAGATTGGGCGCACCGAACACGAGGAGCTTGAGACCCTCTGGCCCGCTCTCGTAGCCTCGCCACGTGCCTGGTGGGACGCGCACTACGTCCCACTCCTTGACAGCGACGATCTCGTGGTCGAGCTTCATCCGCCCGCTCCCGCCCACGACCACGTACACCTCCTCCTGCTCCTTGTGCGTGTGGCCGTACGGGAAGCGATAGTCGGGCGGGATGTGCTGATAGCTGAGACCGGATTGCTCGAGCTCGAGCGCCTTGCTCGCCATGCGGAACTCCAGGTCCGGCGCGCCGTCGAAGTTCGACCCAAGGTCCTCCAGATCCTCCCTGAGGTTCCTGAGCGTGAACGGCACAGCCGCGATTCTATGGCTCAAGGAGGGTCGGCGCGCGGCGCCAGCAACGCCCGATAATCTATCTTATGTAAACAAGAAGGGGAAGGGAGCTGAGCACCTAGCGGGCCGTGCCAGTCTGAGCGGGCCGTGCCAGTCTGGTCAGCGATTGCGCTTACGCGACTGCTTGGCTACCTTGGCTTTGCGCCGGCGCCGGCGTAGGCGCGCGGCCGGGTCGCGCGTGCCGCCGCCGCTGGGGCCATCGCTGACCGGAGCCACGCTGTGGGCGTCGCGCAGGATCATGTAGGCGATCCCAACGAGCAGCGCCACGGCTGCTACGAACGCGATCATCAGGGCTGTGTTTCCGCTGCCGGAGCTCGATTCCGCCGCAGTGGTCGCGGTGCGGGCCGGCACCGTCTGCGTCGTCGCGGGAGCGGTCGGCTTGGCCGCACCCTGGGCGCCCTTCGGCGTCGCCTTGGGCACCGCTTCGTGTGAAGTCTTTGGCGTCGTGGCCGGTGGCTTGGTTGCCGATGGCGCCGGCGTCGTGGCCGCGGGTGTGCTCGGCGTCGCAGGTGCCGGAGCCGTGGTGGTGGGCGTCCCCGGCGGCGGGGCGAAGACCGCGGCATCCGCGACGCTCGGCAGTGCGAGGATGAGCACGGCAAGCAGGGACAGGACTGCCCCGGGTCTGGATGCGTGGGTTATGGAGATCGAGCGCATCGTCTGTGGTCCCGCCCGAGCATAGCGCCCGCATGACTGACTGGGAAGCGGTAGGTGCCGTAGTTCACACGCGCAGCTGCACCTATCCCTGGTAGGGAAGCTCGCACTGCCAGCGCACACCGTAGAATGGCCCGCGATGCCACCCAAGCAGCGCCAGATCAAGATCGAGCAGCGCGGGGCCATGCAGGCCATCCAGGCGCTCGAGCAGCGCACCGATGAGGAGCTCGAGGCCGAGGTCAAGTACAAGTCCGCCGCCCTCGCGATCCTCGGCGGGCGCGCCGCTGAGCGCTTCGATGCCGAGAAGGCGCGCGGGTACTTCCAGCGCGCCATCGCCGCCGCCCGGCCCCAGGAGCGCATGCAGATCCGGCGCATGGCCGACGCCTCGCTGGCCCTCGCCGAGCGCAAGCCCGATGCGCTCAAGGACGCCGTGCAGCGACTCGGCCAGGCGCCGCCCTCCGGACGGCAGATGTTCGCGCTACGCGCCATGGGTCTGCTCGTGCCACCAGGCAGCGCCGGCATCCTCGCTCGCATACGCGGCATCCTCTTGATCATCCTGCTCATCTTCGTGCTACTCGCCATCGGTCTCGGAGTTGTCGAGCTCATCGCCCTGCCCTTCGGCGGGCTCGGGCTCGCGCCCGGGGTTCTCCTGGGTCTCTTTGCCGTCATTGCCGCGCTCGCCGTCGTCGCCGTGATCGGTCGTCGCCGGCGCGACAAAGCGTTGGCCGCGCGCGGCCAGGGCGGCGCCTCCGGGTCGCCCGGTCGCTGATCGGGCCGCGCACCCGCCGTGCCAGGTCCCAATCCAGCCTCACCCCCGCCACCCGATGCAGTGCTCATCTCGCCGCAGAGATCCGTCTGCTTGATCGTCAATCCCGCCGCCGGCGGCGGTCGCGCGGGGCGGCTCGCACCCTCAGTCGAGCAAACGCTTGCCAGCCACGGTCTGCGGGTGCGCCGCGTCGATACGCGCCACCTGGACCACGCGCGTGAGCTGGCCGCCGAGGCCGCCGGCAACGGCGAGATGGTGGTTGCCCTCAGCGGCGACGGCATGATCGGCGCCTTAGCCCACGTCCTGCGCGGCGTTCCTGACTCGCTCCTCGGCGTGCTGCCCGGCGGGCGCGGCAACGACCTCGCGCGCGTGCTTGGAATCCCCGAGGATCCCCTGGCGGCCTGTGCGGTGATCGCCCACGGAACGCCGAGAGCAATCGACCTCGGCGAGGTTGAGGGCCAGGCGTTCGTCGGCATCGCCTCCGCTGGCTTTGACAGCGACGCCAACCGCATCGCCAACCAAGCACCCTCCCGCCTGGGCAACCTCGTGTACGCCTACGGGGCTTTGCGCGCCCTCATCTCCTGGCGCCCGGCGCGCTTCGAGGTGCACCTGCACGGCGGCGCTGCAGGCGATGGCGCGAGCGGGTCAGCGGATCGCCACCTCAGCCTCAGCGGCTACACCATCGCCGCCGCCAACTCCGGCGTCTACGGTGGCGGTATGCGCCTCGCCCCCCATGCCCGCCTCGACGACGGGTTGCTCGACATCGTCGCCATCGAGCAGGTCTCCAAGCTGCGCTTTCTAGCCAACCTGCCCAAGGTCTTCAAAGGAACCCACGTGCGCCTGCCCAGCGTCAAGGTCTTCCAGGCCGCAGAGGTGACTATCTCGGCCGATCGCCCCTTCACGCTCTACGCCGACGGCGATCCGATCGCTGAGCTTCCCGCCCGCATCTGTGCCCTGCCCGGCGCCGTGCGTGTGCTCGTGCCAGGAGCACCCTGATCGATGAGGCGCCGCGCCGGTCAGAGACGCCCGCCGGGGACTGCCGCTCGTCGGAGCCGCCGATGAGGGCACCGCTCGGTCCCACGCTCGCCCTTTCGCGTTCGCTCGGCGCCCTCTCGCGCCTGCGCGGCGGCGGTGGCACGAGCGCCCCCGGCAAGCTGCTCATACGCCTGGACCCCGGTGCCATCGGTGCGCTCGCGGGCCGTCTGCCGCAGGGCAGCATCGTCATCTCCGCCACCAACGGCAAGACCACCACCGCGGCCTTCACCGCCGGGATCTTCGCCCAGCACGGCACCTCGCTCGTGCACAACCGCGCCGGCGCCAACATGGCCGGCGGCATCGCCTCCACCCTGCTCCGCGCCGCCCGCTCCCGCGGTGCCATCGCCGGCGAGCTCGGCCTGTTCGAGGTCGATGAGTTCTGGCTCGGGGATCTCCTCGGCCAGCTGCGCCCCCGCGCCATCCTGCTCGGCAACCTCTTTCGCGACCAGCTCGACCGCTACGGCGAGCTCGAGAGCATCGCCGAGCGCTGGGCCGGGGCACTCGACACCGATCCCGCGCGCGCGGCGCGACTCGTCCTGAATGCCGACGATCCGATGGTGGCCGACCTGGGACGGGTGCGCGATGGAGGGGACGTCGACGCCGTCATCGCTGGCGCGCAAGTCATCTACTACGGCGTGCAAGACGACTCCCTCGCCCTCGCCGGCATGGCGCACGCCGCTGATGCCAAGCACTGCCGCCGCTGTGGCAACCCCTATTTGTTCGACGCCATCTACCTGGGTCACCTGGGTCACTACCACTGCCCCAGCTGCGGGCAGACACGGCCCACGCCTACGGTCACCGCCACAGATGTGACCCTGGAAGGCGTGCGCTCCGCGCGCTTCACCCTGCACACGCCCGCCGGTGCCGCCGAGGTGCGCCTCGCACTTCCCGGGCTCTACAACGTCTACAACGCGCTCGCCGCCGCCGCACTTGCCACTGCGCTTGAGATCCCCCTGCCCACGATCGTCGCAGGTCTACAGGCCACCCCACCCGCTTTTGGGCGCGCCGAGAGCGTCGATCTCGCCGGCCGCGAGCTGCGCATCCTGCTCGTCAAGAACCCCGCCGGTGCCAACGAGGTGCTGCGCACGCTCGCGCTTGAGCCCGGACAGCACGATCTGCTCGGCGTACTCAACGACAACACCGCCGACGGGCGCGATGTCTCCTGGATTTGGGACGCCGACTTCGAGCTGCTCGCCGGGCGCCTGCGCCGCGTCACCTGCGCCGGTAGCCGTGCCGCCGAGCTTGCCGTGCGACTGAAGTACGCCGGCATCGACCCCGCCCTTATTCATGTTTGCGACGATCTCGCCACAGCTCTCGATCAAGCGGCGGCGGCTCGGCCCGCTGATATGACTGACGGCGAGACCGAGACCCCGCTCTACGCCCTGCCCACCTACACCGCCATGCTTGCCCTGCGCCAGCTGCTTGTATCGCGCGGGGAGGCCCGCAGCGCGTGGTCCTAAAAGCTCACTCAGCTGCCACGCCCGAGCCGCTCGTCGTCTGGCACGACCTCGAGTGCGGTGCCTACCGGGCCGACCTTTCGTTGTGGCGCGAGCTCGCCGACGCCCACCCGCATGGAACGATCCTCGACATCGGCGCCGGCACCGGACGCGTCGCCCTCGACCTCGCCCGCCGCGGCCGGCGTGTCATCGCGCTCGATCACGAGCCCGCTCTGCTCGACGAGCTGCGCCGCCGCGCCGAGGGTCTTGACATCGAAACGCTCTGCGCCGACGCGCGCTCCTTTCAGCTGCCCCGCTCCGAGCGCGTCGCGCTGTGCCTCGCGCCCATGCAGACCGTGCAGCTCCTCGGCGGTGTCGACAGGCGCAGCTCCTTTCTGCGCTGCGCCCGTGCGCACCTCCTCAGTGGCGGGCTGCTCGCCTGCGCGCTCGTCACCGAGCTCGAACCGTTCGACTCTCTCGCTGATGGCCTCGGTCCCACCCCTGAGGTCTGTGAGATCGCCGGAGTGCGCTACCGCAGCCAGGCAACCCGCGTGCAGGCGGGCGCCAACCGCATCGTCATCGAACGCCACCGCAGCATCGGGGACTCAGCGCTCAGCGAGCGCGACCTCGTCGAGCTCGACCGCATCGGTGCCGCTGAGCTGGAGCGCGAGGGCGCAGCGGTCGGACTGCGTCCCGCGCCCTCACGCCAGGTGCAAAGCACCGAGGACCACGCCGGCAGCGCCGTGGTGATGCTCCATGTATGAACGCCAATCACCGGCCCCCTCCCCCTCCTCCCCATCCCCCCCTTGCGCAGCTCCCAAGATCCTGCGCGTCTGCGCGCTGTACCCGGATCTCATGAACATCTACGCCGACCGCGGCAACCTGCTCATGCTCGAGCGCCGTTGCGCGTGGCGGGGCATCGGCTTCAAGCTCACCGCCAGTGGCCTCGGCGAGCAGCTCGACGGCGCCGCGCACGACATCTTCTACCTCGGTGGCGGGCAGGATCGAGACCAGCTGCTTGTCGCCGAGGACCTGCTGGCGCACAAGCGCGATGGGCTGCACTTGGCCGCTGCCCGGGACGCTGTTGTGCTCGGCGTTTGCGGCGGCTACCAGCTGCTCGGCAGCTCCTATGCGCTCGGCGGGCGCGAGATCCCCGGGGTCGGGCTGGTGGACGTGCGGACCGTGCGCCACGATGGGCCGCGGTTGATCGGCAACGTCGCCATCGAGGTACAGCTTGAGCCAGGTGGCCCAGCGCGCGTGCTAGCGGGCTTTGAGAACCACGGCGGACGCACCAGCCTCGGGCGCGACGAGCAGCCGTTGGGGCGCGTCCTGCGCGGACACGGCAACGATGGGCGCTCGGGCTTTGAGGGCGTCAGGCGTGGCAACGTCATCGGCACCTACCTGCACGGGCCGCTCCTGCCCAAGAACGCCTGGCTCGCCGATTGGCTCATCGCCACCGCCCTAGGTATCGACGCCGGCGCGCTTGCGCCGCTGGACGACACACTCGAGAACCTCGCGCACGCCGGCGCTCGTCGCGCCGCCGGCTGCTAGGACGCGTCCAGGGGCGCCACCGCGAAGCGCGCCAGGGAGCTGGGCTTTGGGAGTGGGCTAGCGCGAAGCGCGCCAGGGAGCTGGGCTTAGGAGGGCGCCACCGCGAAGCGCGCGAAGCGCGCCGCCAGGCGCTGGGGCACCAACGCCCTCACCCGCACGCCCTCGGGGGTGTCCTGGCGGTTCACCTCACCAGCCACCTCGTGCAGCTCTGCCAGGCTGCCGCCGTGGGCGTAGGGAACCAGCAGATCCACCGGGCACAGCGTGCGGCGGAACTCCGCTTCGATGCGCTCCCCTAGCTGCTCCAGGCCCTCCCCGCTCGCGGCGCTCACCAGCAGCGCCTGCGGATGGCGCAAGCGCAACTCGTGGCGCTCGGCCTCAGTCAATACATCCACCTTGTTGAGCACCAGCAGCCGCGGCGTCTCACCCGCGCCGATCTCCTCCAGCACCAGCTCCACCGCGCGGCACATCTCCCGCGCCTGCTTTCGCGGCGCCGAGGCGTCCAGCACATGCAGCAATAGATCCGCACCCAGTGTCTCCTCCAGCGTCGCGCCGAAGGCATCCACCAGCTGGTGGGGCAGCTTGCGGATGAAGCCCACCGTGTCCGTCAGCAGATACGAGCGCCCCGTGTGGCGCCACACGCGCGTGCTCGGGTCAAGCGTATGAAACAGCCGGTCGCGCACCCCCACCTCAGCGCCCGTCAGCGCGTTCAGCAGCGTCGACTTGCCCGCGTTGGTATAGCCCGTCAGCGCGACCGTGGGCAGGTCCGCGCGCTCGCGCTCCGCACGCATCACCGCTCGTGTGCCCTGAACCTGGCGCAGCCGCCGGCGCAACGCCGCGATGCGATCGCGCGCCAGGCGCCGATCGGTCTCGATCTGGCTCTCGCCTGGCCCCCTCGTGCCGATGCCCCCGCCCAGGCGCTCCAAATGGGTCCACAGACCACGCATGCGCGCCAGGTTGTACTCCAGCTGCGCCAGCTCCACCTGCAGCTTGCCCTCGGCGCTCGCCGCGTGCGCCGCGAATATGTCGAGGATCACCGCCGTCCTATCGACCACCGGCAGCCCCACCGCCTCCTCCAGGTTGCGCTCCTGGCGCGGCGTCAGCTCATCGTCACACGCGATCAGGTTGGCGTCGCACTCGCTCGCCATCAGCTTGGCCTCCGCCACCTTGCCCGGCCCCAGGTAGGTGTTTGGATGGGGCTGCTCGCGATGCTGCACCAACTCCCCCACCACCGCCACGCCCGAAGTGCGCAGCAGCTCGCCCAGCTCGCTCAGGTCATCGCCCTCGAGCAGGGCCGCGATGCTTAGCGCGCGCTGTTTGGCTCGCTGCTGCTGAGGCTGATCCATCTACCTCACAGGTTAGCCGCGGCCAGGCGCTCCACCGCCTCGGCCAGCCGCTCATCCGGCGTCGTCAGAGAGATGCGAAACCAGCCCTCGCCGCTCGGGCCGTACGCGCTGCCCGGCGAGATCACCACCGCGGCCTGCTCCAGCACGTGCTCGCAGTAGGCCGCCGAGCTCGCAAAGCCCGCCGGGATCGGCGCCCACACGTAGATCGTGCCCTTCGGTGGAGCAATCTGCACGCCGATCTTCGCCAGCGCCTCGCAAACCAGGTCGCGCCGGCGCCGATACAGCTCGTTCATCGAGGCCACCTCCGCGTCAGCGTCGGGTGAGAGCGCCGCCACGCCTGCTAACTGCACCGCCTCGAACAGCCCCGAGTCGATGTTCGTCTTCAGGCGCCAGTAGGTTTCGATCGCCTGCGCGTTT
>DATBPO010000005.1:0-9204 GCA_036561265.1 Solirubrobacteraceae bacterium
AGCGCAGAGCGCGGCCATCCCGAAAGGCGCCAAAGTCAGCTCGCTCGGCGGGGTGTCGTGCAGCTCAACCAGCGCGTGCACGGCCGTGGGCGCCTACACCAACAGCTCGGCCGTTGAAGTGACCCTGGCGGAGAGCTGGAATGGCAAAGAATGGAGCGTGCAGAGCACCCCCAACCCCAGCCAGGCCAAAGCGAGCGTGTTCAGCGCCGTGGCGTGCCCCACCAAAGCCTGCTACGCCGTGGGCTCCTACGTCAATGGCTCCGGCGTCAAAGAAGCCTTCGCGGAGACCTACAGCGGGACGGCGTGGTCGCTGCAGAGCGTGCCGTCTGCCAACGGCGCCAAAGGCAGTGAACTGTCGAGCATCTCCTGTGTCTCGGCCAGCGCCTGCACGTCGGTGGGCTCCTACACGAGCAAAGCGGGCGCCAAGGAAACTCTGGCGCTCGGCTGGAACGGCACGCTGTGGTCGCTGCAGAGCACGCCCAATCCCAGCGAAGGCAAAGGTATGGCGCTCGCCGGGGTCTCCTGCGTGTGGGTCACCGGTTGCTACGACGTAGGCTTCTACACCAACGCCAAATCCACGCAGGTGACGCTGGGGCAGAAATACTACGGCTGAGCTGCCGCCTCGGGCCGTCGTATCGGACCCGCCGCTCGGGCCACCGCCGCAGGCCGCCGCCCGTGGCGTCCATACAATCCCCCAGCCTTGCCCCGAGAGCGCATAACCGCATGCCTGATCGTGCAGGACGAGCAGGAGCACCTGCCGGCGGCGCTTGAGAGCGTGGCGTTCTGCGATGAGGTGGTGGTCGTCGACGGGGGCTCCACTGACGCCACCATCGAGCTAGCCCGTGCGGCGGGCGCGAGGGTGATCGAGAATCCCTGGCCGGGCTATGCCAAGCAGCGCAACGTGGCGCTCGATGCCGCCAGCGGCGAGTGGGTCATCGAGGTGGATGCCGATGAGCGCGTGTGCCCGCGCCTGCGCGCGAGCCTTGAAGCGATGCTGGCGGCGCCCCCGGAGGGCGTGTCGCTGGCGCTGTGCCCGCTGCGCCACCGCTTTCTGGGGCGCCTGATCGGCCCGTCGGCGAAGTACCCGGCGTACCGCTCGCGCATCTTCCGTCCCGGCGCCTACCGTCACGATGAGCGCCGCGAGGTGCACGAGGGCGTGGAGCCGCGTGAGCGACCCGTGATCCTGGAGGGTGACTTGGAGCACGAGCTCGCGAGTAGCCTGCGCGAAGCGCTGCGCGACATGCTCGCCTATGCGCGCCTAGAGAGCCGGCACGTGACGCCGCCGGCGGCGCGGGGCTATGTGACGGGCATCGTGGTGCGCCCGCTGGCGAAGCTCGTGTATCGCACCGTCATCGATAGCGGCTGGCGCGATGGCTGGCGGGGGATGTTGAAGATCTCACTCGACGTCGCCTCGGACGCGCTGGTGTGGGTGTTTGTGCTGGGGCGTCGGCGCGCGGCTGCGGGGTCAGGAGCCGGCGGGGAGCACTTCGGACGCCGCCGCGTGGGCCAGCCCAAGGTCCTCGCTCTGGCTGCCGGCGCTCGCTCATCGCGGGCGGCGCGCGACTGGCTGTGCGCCATGCAGGCGAAGGGTCTCGACGTGGTGCTGGTCACCGACGAGCCTGCTGTCGATGGCGAGATCCCCCTGTGCGCGGTCGCACACTTCCGTCCGCTGACGGTGATGCGGGCGATCGACCTGGAGACGCAGGTGCGCGAAGTCGACGCCGTGGTCCCCTTCGGGGCTCGCGCGAGGCTGATGCGACGCCTGCTGCCGCCGACGCTGCGCCCTCAGGGCTCGAGCAGCTTGGCGAGCGCCTCGACGGAGTAGCGCTCGGCGGCCACCTTGCGCCCCCGCTCCCCGAGCTGCGGCGCACCCTCGCGCAGCAGATGCACGAGGGCGGCGGCGAAGGAGGCGGCGTCGTCGGCCAGCAGGCAGTCCTCACCGTTGCGCAACTGCAGACCGGCGGCGGCGCGCGAGGTAGCGAGCACGGGCAGGCCATGAGCGAGCGCCTCGATCAGCTTCAGTGGCGTGCCGCCGCCCTGCAGCAGGGGCACCACAGCGCAGCGCGCGCTGGCGTAGGCGGCGTGCAGTTGATCGACAAAGCCGAGCGTTTCCACGCGGGGGTCGGCAGACGGTGGTGTTTGTAGGCCGGCACCGACGAGCGCGAGGCGCGCCTGGGGCAGCTCTTGCCACACACGCGGGAAGACCTCATCGAGCAGAAAGCGCAGTCCGTTGCGGTTGGGCTCATAAAAGAAGCTCGCCACGAAGATCGCGCGCGGCTCGGTGGTTAGCGCCGCGATCGGCTCGATGGCGCTGACGTCGACGACGTTGGGCACGTAGCGCAGGCGCGCGCCCGGACACAGCTCGCGCGCGCCGGCGATGTCGGCCTCGCTGACCATCCACGACTCGGCGGCGCGCGCCAGCAGCTTGCGCTCGAAACGGCGCAGCTCAAACGCGCGCACCCGCGCGAGTGGGCTCCGATCGAGCTCGTGGCGAAAGCCCGACTCAAGATTGTGCGCGTTGTAGATCACGGGTAGATGCCGCGCCAAGCCCGCGAGCGCCGCAGCGGCGATCGGCCCGTCGGCGATCACGCGAGGGGAGGGGAGGGGGTGGGGGCCGCGCGCTGGGGGATCGCTGCCGCCACGGCCGCCCTGGCGCGCTGCGCGGCTAGCGCGTGTGGCGGCGGCAAGGCGCTTGGCCTCAGCCGATAGCTCCGGCGAGATACCGCGCGCGAAGCCGGCCGGTACGCCGTGCAGGCGCGCCCGCGCGTAGCCCAGCGCGCGCTGGGCGCCGCGTGAGGGGGTGAGGGCGTGCAGGCGGATGTCGGGGATGGCGCTGAAGGCCGCGTCGGGCTGCTGGGCGCCGAAGCGCACGTAGAGCAGGTCGAGGCCGCCGTTCAGCGAGAGGGCGCGGGCGAGGCCGTAGGTGCGCAGCGCCTGGCCTGTGCCGAGGGCCGGCGTGTGCGTGGTGACGAGCAGATCTCTCATGGGCTGGCCGGTGGGCCGGCGCGCGGCATATGCTTACACGCAATGGGCGCCATCACATCCCGGGAGCGCTTGCCGTGAAGCGCGCCGTGATCCTGGCCGGCGGCGAAGGCACGCGCCTGCGCCCCTACACAACGGTGCTGCCCAAGCCGCTGATGCCGATCGGCGACCGGCCGGTGCTGGACATCGTGATGCGCCAGCTCAAGGCGCATGGCTTTGAGCGCGTGACGATCGCCACGGGCTATCTGGCGGAGCTGATCGAGGCCTTCTTCCGCGATGGCTCGGAGTACGGCATCGCGATCGACTACTACCGCGAGCACGAGCCGCTGGGGACTGTGGGGGCGCTGGCATTGATCGAGGGTCTCGCCCAGGAGGATGTGCTGGTGATGAACGGCGATGTGCTGACCGACATCAACTACGGCTCGCTGCTTGAGCGCCACCGCGGGGGCGATGCGGCGGCGACGATCGCCACGAAGGTGCGCCACATACAGGTCTCCCTCGGCGTGCTGCGCTTCGCCGATGAGGCCGATCCCACGCGCCTGACCGGCTACGACGAGAAGCCAGCGATCGACTTCACGGCGAGCATGGGCGTGTACTGCTTCGCGCCGCGCGCGCTCTCGCATATCAAGCCCGGCGAGCGCCTGGACTTCCCCGAGCTCGTGCTGCGGCTGATCGCCGCGGGCGAGACCGTGAGGGCGTGGCCGAGCGAGGATTACTGGCTTGACATCGGGCGCCACGACGACTACGAGCAGGCCCAAGAAGAGTTCGAGTCGGTGCGCCACCGGTTGATCCCGGCGGGCTAGAGCGCCGCCACGGCTGCGGTGATCTCTGCGATGCGGCGCTGCCACGAGTGCGCAGCCGCTCTCTGCGAGCGCTCGCGCCGGCGCTCGGGCGAGTCCTCGGCGAGCGCCTGCTCCAGCAGTCGCGCCATGTCGTGCGCGTCGCGGGCTTTGGCCACCTCTGCCACCTCGGTCAGCGCGGGTAGCTCGGTGGCTACGACCGGCAGGCCGGCGGCGAGGTACTCATACACCTTCATCGGGAAGATGCTCTGCGTGAGCTCGTTGCGCGCATAGGGGATGAGGCCAGCGTCGGCTCCGCGCAGCACCGCGGGGAGCTGCTGGTAGGAGCGCGGGCCGAGCAGGTGGATGTTGGGCGCAGCCGCCAGCAGTGAGACGTCGGCACGGGGATCACCGGGCCCCACCGGCCCCACCAGCGCGAAGGACCACTGCGGCCGCGCCTGCGCCAGTTCCAGGAGCAGCGGCAGGTCGAGCTTGGTTGTGACGATGGCCCCCGTGAAGACGATGCGCGGCTGCGGGAGGGCCGCGAGCGCCAGGTCCACCGGGCCCGGCTGCAGGGCGGTGGCGAACAGCGCCGTGTCGGCGACGTTGGGAGCCTCGAGCACGTTGCCCGAGAGCGTGCGCAGGCGCTCGGCCAAGGCGGGGGCGCTGGCCAGCACCAGATCGGCGCGCCGCGCGAAGCGCTCCTCCGCCGCGCGGAAGCCGGCGCCGTCGATGCCGGCCTGCGCGGCGATGTCGTCGACGCAGTGGTAGACCACGAGCTGCGGCGCAAGCGTGTCGATCAGGACCTCGGCCTGGGGCACGTAGGCCCACAGGATCGGCTGCGAGATCCCCAGGCGGCGCGTGGCCCGGCGCACCTGCGCGCGCAGCAGGTAGCGGTTGAGCGCTCTGACGGCGCGGTTTGAGTGCAGCGGCAACACCAGCGGCGAGAGCACGTGCAGGCCGTCGGTTGCGCGTGGTGGCGCCAGGCCGCGGCGCAGCCGTCGGGCGATGCGCGCCAGATCGCGGCCCGCGAGCTGGGGGCGGCGCAGGCCGAGGGACTCCACGAATAGCACCCTGTTGTGTGCCGCCAGGCGGGACATCAGGTGGTGCTGGTTGGTCCACAGCTCCGTGTCCCAGTCGGCGAAGCCAACGCACACGATGTCCTTGCCGGTCATCATTGCGAGCCATGATCCTCGATGAGCTGCGCGAGCGCTATCCCCGTGTGGCCGTCGTGCACGACTGGCTCACCATTCCCGGTGGCTCCGAGCAGGTTGTGATCGAGCTGCTGGAGATGTTTCCCAACGCCGAGATTTTCACGTCCATCTATGAGCCTTCCTCGTGGCCGCCGATCATCAATAACCGGCCCATCCACCCCTCCCCCCTCCAACGCGTTCCTCGCGCAACAACGCAATATCCCAAGCTGCTGCCGCTGATGACCTACGCCTTTCGCGCGTTTGACCTGTCGGGGTTCGACCTGGTCCTCTCCTCAAACCATGCCTGTGCCAAGAACGTCCGTGTGCCCTCTGGCGTGCTGCATGTCTGTTACTGCCACACGCCGATGCGCTACGCCTGGGAGGAGGGCTTCCTGGAGGGGGAGCAGGTGGGGCGCTCGGCGCGGCTCGTGCTGAAGCCGCTGCTGGCGCACCTGCGCCGCCAGGATCTCGCGGGAGCCGCGGGCCCCGACATGTTCGTGGCCAACTCACAGCACGTGGCCAACCGGATCGAGCGCTACTACGGGCGCGACGCTGTGGTTGTGCATCCGCCGGTCGACGTCGAGAGCTTTCTGTCGCTGCCGCGGGCGCCGAGCGACTTCTATCTCGTCTTCGGGCGCATCGTGCCGTATAAGCGCGTCGATCTCGCCGTGGCGGCTTGCGCGCGGCTGGGGCGGACGCTGAAGGTCGCCGGCGATGGCCGCGCGATGGACTCGGTGCGCGCCGTTGCGCAGCGCGAGGGGGCGGGCACGATCGAGCTGCTGGGGCGCGTCGATGAGGCCCAGCGCGATGCGCTATTGAGCGGCGCCCGCGCTCTGCTGTTTCCCGGCGAGGAGGATTTTGGCATCGTGCCCGTCGAGGCGCAGGCTGCCGGTGTTCCCGTCGTGGCCTACGGCGTAGGCGGCGCCAGGGAGTCCGTGGTGGATGGGCGCACAGGGGTGCTGTTTGAGGAGCAGAGTGCCGCTGGTCTGATGGGGGGGCTCCAGCGTTTTGAGGGGCTGGCGCTGGATGAGGCAGCAGTGCGCGCTAACGCCGAGCGCTTCGGGCGCCTGCGCTTTCGCGCGGAGATGGCGGGCGCGATCGAGCGCGCCGCGCGCACCAAGGCCGGCGAACTGTCTACCCCGCAGGCGGTTTAGGGAATGTTGCGGTAGCGCCCGTCGAAGGGGTCGCCGAACTGCTCTTTGTTGAGCGCCGCGATGATCTCGCCGATGCCATCGGGTACCGTCATGAGCGTCTGGAAACCGAGCTCCGCGCGGATCTTGTCGAAACTCACCTTGTAGTCGCGCGGATCCTCGCTGCGCTGCACGTAGCTCACCTTGCCCGTGGGGATCTGCTTGCCGATCTCCTCCACGAGGTCCAGTTTGCGGTAGTTCTCGCCGCTGCGACCGGCGTTGAAGACCCTGCCCGCGACCTTCTCCGCGGGTGCCTCAAGCACGGTGCGCACCGCACGCCCGGCGTCGCGCACATGAATGTAAGGGCGCCAGAACTGCTCGCCGAAGACTTCGAGCTCCCGGTCGGCCCACAGTTCGCGCGTGAACTCGTTGACGGTGAGGTCGAAGCGCATGCGCCGGCCCACGCCGTAGACGGTTGCGAAGCGCAGGCACGTCGGCATCGTGCCGTTGGCTGCGCCGTCGGCGGCACCTCCATTCCCATCGCCACCGGCGGTGGCGGAGGCGAGGATCAACTGCTCCATGCCCACCTTCTGTTCGGCATACAGCGACACCGGCGCCAGCTCGCCCTCCTCGGTGATCGGCACCGTGGGATCGGTCATACGCCCGTAGTTCGAGCAGGTACTGGCGAACACCAGCCTTTGCACGCCCGCCGCGTTGGCATCGGCCACCAGCGCGCGCGTGGCCTGCACATTGACATCGTCAGACACCTTGGGGTCAAGCGCGCACGCGGGGTCGCCCACGATCGCCGCCAGGTGCACCACGGCCTCGGCGTCCTTCAGCGCGCGGCCGCGCGCGTCAGCGTCACGCACGTCGCCTCTGATCACCTCCACGCCTTTGCTCTCCTGCTCAGCCGCGATGTCCTCCTGGCCGTGCAGCAGCGAATCGAGCACGCGCACCTCGCGGCCTGCCTGCTGCAGCTCCTCTACGAGCAGCGCGCCGATGTAGCCGCTGCCTCCGGTGACCAACGTGGGCTTGCTCAACTCGTCTTCCCCTATCTGAATGAATACCGATGGGCCCGGCTCGCCGGCTACGGCCGGCTGCGCCACCCTCGGGGTTGCTCTTGCAGCGATAGTAGTCGCTGGGATCGACAGGTTTCCTTGGCGCCTTTAGCGCGCAGCCCCTGGGCCGCCCGGTGCGGTCGCTGCCCCCGCGTCCACGAGCCCCGATCCGTAGAGCGTGGCATCGCCGGGGTCCCCCAGCTTGCGCGCCGTGGCACGCAGGCGCGCGATCAGCTGCGCGGGCGTGGGATTGCGCCCCAGCACGCCGCTGGCGATGATCAGCGCCGCGGTGGCGCTCACATGGGGCGTGGCCATCGAGGTGCCATCGTAGCCCGAGGGTATGCCGAAGCGTCGCGGTGAGCTGCCGGTGAAGGTCTCCTGGAAGATGTCCCGCCCCGCGGGTTGGTCGGGATGGCAGTTGGGGTCACCCGGCAGGTCCGCGTCGGGCCCCCCGCCGGGCGCTACGAGCGTCAGTCCCGAGCCGTCGTTTGAGAAGCTCGCCAGGCAGCCGTGTTCGGTGGTGGCGCCCACCGAGACCACCTTCGGCGCGCGCGCCGGGTAGGCGATCGCGTGGTGGCCCTCGTTGCCCGCGGCCGCCACCACGAGCACGCCGCGGTCGCGCGCGTAACGCAGGGCTTCGAGCAGCTCGGGGATGTCCGAGGCCGTCACGAAGCTCGAGAACTCGAGGCTCAGGTTGATGATCTTGGCGCCGTGTTTGACGGCGAAGCGCACTCCGCGCGCGATCACCGAGGCGTCGCCTTCGCCTTCGCTGTCGAGCACGCGCACGGGCATCAGGCGCACCCCGTAGGCCAGTCCCGTGAGGTCGCGGTTGTTGCCGGTGGCCTCGGCGATCGTCCCCGCGACGTGCGTGCCGTGACCGTTGCGGTCGTTGGGGAAGGGGTCGTTGTCGACGAAGTCATAGCCCGCCACGAATTGACTGGCGGTGAAGTCCGGCGAGCGGCGGAAGGGCCCGCGGTTGGCGTAGGCGATACCGGTGTCGAGCACCGCCACCACCACGCCCCGCCCACCGCCCCCGCGCGCGCCGTCGGCCGCGAGGTTGGCCCACGCCTGCGGGGCGTTCACGCCGAAGGTCCCCGAGAAGTTCCACTGCAGCGCCTGCCAGCCCCCGGGTGTGGGGGTGTTGCCCGGATCGTTGGGGATCAGTGCTGGGGCCGGGGCTGGCGCGGGCGCTTCGGAGGCCGTCGCTGCTTCGGAAGCGCTCGCTGCTCCGGTGGCGGGTGTGGCTTCGGAGATGTGCGCGGTGTAATCAGGGACATGAGCGCTATGGGCCTGTGCGGCTGTCGAGCCGAGGAGGAGCGTGAGCGCGCAGGCCCACAGTGGGAGGAGCGCCGGGGGGCGGAGAGGGCGGGGCATGGCGGGGGTGCTAATCATGATGTGCCCAAGAGCGGAGCGCGGCACACCCGCCGGCCCGTCGATGAGGCATGTTATGAGCGAACGCTTCTTCCCACGCGATGAGTACTTCATGCACCTCGCTCTGCGCGAGGCCGAACAGGCATTGGAACACGAGGACGTGCCGATCGGCGCGGTGGTGGTGCGCGAGGGCGAGGTCATCGGCGCCGGCCACAACGAGCGCGAACTGCGCCAGGATCCCACGGCGCACGCCGAGGTCCTCGCGCTGCGCGAGGCCGCCCGCGAGGTGGGTGGCTGGCGCGTGCTCGACAGCGTGCTGTACGTGACGCTTGAGCCCTGTGCGATGTGCGCGGGCGCGATCGTGCTGGCGCGCGTGCCACGCGTGGTGTTTGGCGCGAGCGATCCCAAAGCCGGCGCCGCCGGCAGCGTGCTCGATGTGCTGGGCGAGTCACGCCTGAACCACCGGCCCGAGGTAGCCGGAGGGTTGCTCGCCGGCGAGTGCGGCGCGCTGTTGAGCGACTTCTTCGCCTCGCGGCGCTAAGAGTCCCTATCGACCGTGCCTGTCTTGATCGGCTGGAAGGCTCAAGAGGCTGGCTGAGGTTGCAGCCGTCGACCCCGTGCACATCCAATCAAGGCCATACGGACGGAGGGGGAGGGATTCGAACCCTCGTCGGACCAATCAGGCCCGAAA
>DATBPO010000006.1:0-14003 GCA_036561265.1 Solirubrobacteraceae bacterium
GCGTCCCCTTCGCCCAGCCGCGTACCTCGTTGAGCAGGATCGCGAGGCGCGCGTAGGGCTCGCCGAAGAGACCTTCGATCTCGCGCTTCATACGCTTGGCCAGCGCGGGGCTGGCGCCGGCTGTGGAGATCGCGATCGCCAGTGGCCCGGTTCGCACGATCGCGGGCAGGATGAAGTTGCACAGCGGCGGGACGTCGACGACGTTGACGAGCATCGCGCGGCGCTCGGCGTCGTTGTAGACGCTGATGTTGACATCGGTGTCGTCGGTCGCGGCAATCGCCATGAAAACGCCCTCCAGGTCCGCGGGACCGGCGTAGGCGCGCTGCTCCCAGCGGATGGCGCCCTCGCGCGCGTGTTCTTCGAGGGCCTCGATCGCCTTGGGCGCGATCAGGGTCACATCGGCGTCGCAGGCGAGCAGCCCCTCGACCTTCTCCAGGCCGATCTCGCCGCCACCCACGACGAGGCAGCGCCGGCCTTTGAGCTTCAAACATGCGATGTAGAAGGGCGTGTCGAGCATGTCGCGCACGCAGCTCTGGTCGCAGATGCCCTTACGCAGCTGGCAGACGCACTCCTTGCCCATGTATGCCTGTGCTGGCATACCTGACAGGTTAGGGCCTAGCGGCCTGGCGGCAGGTGCCGGAGCCCTGCGCGGCCCCAGTGGGCGCCTGCGGCGCCTGGACTCCCTACCCGCGGCGTGAGAGCGCTCGTGCCCCCGCGCGCCCGAGCGCCAGCGCCCCTTCGCGCCAGGCGCGCTCGCGATCGGCCTCGCGGGAGCTGCGCAGCCAGGCGGTGGCGCGGGCCGCCTTGGCGAGCGTCTCGTCGTAGGGGCCCCACCACAGGCCGCGGGCGCTGACGGGGTCGAAAGTGATGAGCTTCTCCTGAGCGCAGCCCCTGAGTCCAGTCTCGCCGAGGGTGCGCCCGAGGCCGGCGCCCGCCGCGGCGCCCCAGGGGCCGCGCGAGACGGCGGGGCCGGGGAGGTGATCGTTGAGCCAGACCATGCCGGCCTGCAGGTCGCGCGCGATGCGCTGGCCGGCGTAGCGGTCTGCCGTCCAGACTGAGGCGCCGAGGCCGTAGTCGCTGTCGTTGGCGAGGGCGACTGCCTGCGCGACGCTCTCCACGCGCATGACCGCGAGCACGGGACCGTCGAGCGGCTCGCGCATGACGCGCATCTCGTGCGTGACGCCCGTCAGGACGGTGGGCGCATAGAAGGCGCCGCTGCAGTCCGCGGGCTGGCGCTCGCCCTCAAGCGGCCCGCCGCAGAGCACCTTGGCGCCCTGTGCGACGGCCTCATCGACGAGCTCCTTCACGTGCGCGAGGCGCCGTGCCGAGGCGAGCGGCCCGACCTGCACGCCCGGTCTTGCCGGATCGCCCACGGTCAAAGCGCCCGCGCCGCCGACGAGGCGATTGAGGAAATTCTCATGCACCTCGCG
The DNA here is from genome assembly GCA_036561265.1 of Solirubrobacteraceae bacterium. Taxonomy (GTDB): domain Bacteria; phylum Actinomycetota; class Thermoleophilia; order Solirubrobacterales; family Solirubrobacteraceae; genus Palsa-744. Next base: position 1,431 of record DATBPO010000006.1, read on the forward strand.
GGCGACGTAGACGCGCTCGACCGATCCGCGTGCCTGCCCCGCCCCGGCGCAGCCGGCCCACAGCGCGCCGGCAGCGGCGCGGGGGACGTTGGCGTCGGCGAGCACCAGCATCGCGTCCTTGCCGCCGAGCTCGACCGTCACCTCCTTCTCGGCAGAGACACAGGCGCGGGCGACGGCGCGGCCAACACTGGGGGAGCCGGTGAAGAGGACCTTGTCGCAGCGCTTGGCCTTGGCCAGCGCGACGCCCACCTGCGCACCGCCGTGAACGAGGCGCACGAGACCCTCGGGCAGGTCGGCGCGCGCGAGCACGCCGGCGATCCGCTCGCCCGCCAGGCAGGCGCGCCGCGCAGGCTTGAACGCCACCCCATTGCCAGCCAGCAGCGCTCCGGCGATCTGCGCGAGCGGCTGGGCGAAGGGCGCGCTGCCGGCTCCGATCACCCCCACGACGCCGTAGGGCTCATAGGCGATCCTGGCCCGCTTGAGCGGCCCGAGCGAGCGGTGCACGTTGACTTTGTGCGCCCCCAGGATGTCCCCGCCGTCGTCGGCGATCCAGATCAGCGCGTCGATCGCGGGCAGCAGCTCAAGCGTGACGATCTCCGTGCGCGGCCGCCCCTGCTCGCGCCCGATCACCTCCGCCAGCCCGTCGAGCTCATCGACGATCGCCTGCGCCACGCGGCGCATGTAGCGCGCGCGGTCCGCGACGCGCAAGAGCGCCCATAGCGGCTGCACCTTCGCCACCTCCGCGACGACGCCCTCGATCGCCTCCGGGTCGCTGCCGCGCACCTCTCCCAGCGACTCCCCCGTCGCGGGATCGCGCGCCTGCAGGGTGGTCGTCTCGCTGATCCCCACGGTCATGTCCGGCGATTATCGCGCATGGACATCTGTCGAGCCGGGGCAGGATCTATCCGAAGAACACGGAATAGGCAGTTAACAAAAACTGTTTGGCCTCGTGAGGAGGATTGAAGTGATTAAGCGCTCTCGCCCCTTGGGGCTGTTTTCGCTGCTCGCACTGACGCTTTCCCTGAGCATCAGCGCCTGCGGTAGCTCGTCCAGCAGCAGCACAAACGCCTCGGATACCGGCGTAAACGCCTCTTCGCCGACGGTGACGGTGCTGATGGGGACGGCTCCCGACTCGCTCGACCCCGCGCTGGGCGCGAGCACGCAGTCCTATGAGGCGACGTGGCTCACATACACGGGCCTGGTCACCTACGCGCACGCCTCGGGCTCCGCGGGGGCGCAGCTGATCCCGGGCCTGGCGAGCGCTTTGCCGAGCATCTCAAGCGACGGCAAGACCTACACGTTCACGCTGCGCAAGGGCCTTGAGTACTCAAATGGAGAACCCGTGAAGGCCAGCGACTTCGCCTTCACGCTGGAGCGCGCGATCAAGCTGGGCTGGGGCAACAAGCAGTTCCTGACCGGCTACATCGCCGGTGCGGAAGCCTACGACGAAGGCAAGGCGCACTCGATCTCAGGCATCACGGCGAACGACACGACGGGCCTCATCACGGTCAAGCTCAACGCCCCCTTTGGACCGTTCCTGAACGTGCTGGCCTTCCCGGCGGCGGGCCTCGTGCCGGCGAGCACGCCGATGAAGCCGCTGCCCAACGATCCCCCGGCAGGCGTGGGACCGTATGAGATCGCTCATGTGGTGCCCAACCAGTCCTTTGAAATGGCGGGCAACCCGCACTGGAAGAGCGAGGCGATCGCCGGCATCCCCGGCGGCGCGGCGAAGGTCGACGTGAAGATCGTCACCAACAACCAGTCCGCCGCCGAGCAGGTGTTGGGCAACAGCGCGGATGTGTTCGACTGGAACGACAGTGTGCCGGGCACGCTCTTGCCGCAGGTGCACGCGCAGGCCGCGGCGCGCTACGCGCAGGAGCCTACGGTCTCCACGGAGTTCTTCTTCCTCAACACCCAGGCCAAGCCGTTCAGCTCGCAGCTGGCGCGCGAGGCAGTGAACTACGCGATCGACCGCCGCGCGCTCTCGCGCCTGGACGGCGGGCAGCTGACACCGGCGTGCTACCTGCTGCCGATCGGCATGCCCGGACACCCCTCCGGTCCCTGCCCTTACGGCGACCCCAATACAGCGCCGAACACGGCGAAGGCCAAGGAACTGATCACGCAGTCGGGCATGGCGGGTACCTCAGTTGACGTGTGGAGCGAGCCCCACCCGCCGCACAAGGAATACGCCGACTACTACGCGAGCGTGCTCAATGCGATCGGCCTGAAGGCGACGGTCAAGATCGTGGCAGCCGCGCAGTACCCGGCGACGATCGGAAACATCAAGAACGTCAACCCCCAGACCGGCTGGATCGCCTTCAGCCAGGATTTCCCCAACCCGGTCGACTTCTACCAGCTGCTCGACGCCGAATCGATCTCACCGACCGAAAACCACAACCTCTCACAGGTCAACGACCCGCACATCCAGAGTGAACTGGCAGCGCTCTCGCCGGTGCCCTCCTCGAAGCTCAGCACGGTGGTGCCGAAATGGGAAGCGTTAGATGAATACACAGCACAAAAGGCTTACCTGGCGGTGCTTGGTTACGATGAGGCCCCGAAGTTCACCTCGGAAAGAATTAACTTCGGCGCACTCGTCTTCCACCCCGTCTACGGCAACGACTGGAGCACGCTGACGTTGAAATGACGTTGCGGCCGGGAACGAGTCCATGGAGGCTCGCGTGGCGGCGCTTGGCGCGCAGCCGGGCCACGCTTGCCTTCGCGGGCCTCTTCCTGGTGGTGGTCCTCTTGTGCTTGCTCGCGCCCGTGTATGCACATCGGGTTGCACATACGGGTCCCAACGAAAACCACATCACGGAAACGATTAAGGTTGGCGGCAAGAGCGAGGAAGTGACCTCGCCGACGGGCGTGCCGATCGGCCCCACCTGGCACTCGCGCTTCTTCCTGGGCGCCGACGCCAACGGACGCGATGTGGCGGTGAGGGTCCTGTATGGAGGACGCAACTCGCTTGAGATCGGGGCGGTGGCGACGCTGATCACAATGCTGCTTGCGATCCTGATCGGGACCTTTGCCGGGTACTTCGGCGGCGTCACCGACGGAGTGCTTTCAAGGCTCCTGGATGTCATCTGGGCCTTTCCCCCGGTGTTGCTGGGAGTTGCCTTGGGAGTGACTCTGGCGGTAGGGGGCCTTGATCTAGGAGTGTTCAAGCTCACAAGCGGCTCTTTGCTCTTACCGGCCTTTATCGTTGGCGTCGTCTTCGTGCCTTACGTCGCGCGGCCACTGCGCGGGCAGGTGCTGAGCCTTCGCAGCCGCGAGTTCGTCGACGCCGCGCGCGTGCAGGGACACGGGCATCTGCGCATCCTCGCCGAAGAGTTGCTGCCCAACCTCACCTCGACGATCGTCGTTTTCATACCGCTCATGCTCGCTAATGCAATCCTCTTGGAGGCGGGACTTTCCTACCTGGGGGCAGGCGTGCAGGACCCCAATCCTTCTTGGGGCACGATGCTCGCGGAAGGCGTCCATCTCACTCCGGGAGCGATTCATCTCGTGCTCGTTCCAGGTTTAATGCTCGTTGCGGCGGTGCTCGGGATTAACGTCTTCGGTGATGGCCTGCGCGACGCTCTGGACTCACGCACATGACTGCCTTCCTCGCCCGTCGCCTGGCCGGCATGGCCGCGGTGCTGCTGGCGATCTCGCTGCTGACTTTCCTGATCTTCCAGGTGATCCCCGGCGGCGATCCGGCCAAGCGCATGGCGGGGCGCCTGGCGACGCACCAGCAGGTGCAGGACGTGCGCCACGCCTGGGGCTTCGACCAGCCGGTCTACGACCAGTACCTGAAGACGATGGAAAAGGTGCTCGACGGCACCGTGGTGTCCTACTCGCAACAGATCAATGTGGAGGATGAAATCGTGCGCAGCCTGCCGCCGACGCTGTCGCTGGCGATCGGCGCAGGTGTGATCTGGCTGCTCTTCGGGGTGCTCTTCGGAGTACTGAGCGCGATCACAGCCGGCCGTTTTGTGGACCGCTCGCTGACAGTTGTGGCCCTGATCGGCGTATCGATGCCGGCGTTCTTCATCGGCGCGCTGCTGCTGTACTACCTCGGCTACCGCCTGGGCCTGTTGCCACTCGGCGGCTATGTGCCGCTCACGAACGACCCGTGGGGCTGGTTCACGCACATGCTGATGCCGTGGATGGCGCTGTCGGTGGCCTTCATCGGCGTGTATGCGCGCGTGCTGCGTTCGAGCATCCTTGACACGATGAGCGAGGACTACGTGCGCACGGCGCGCGCCAAGGGCCTGTCCGAGCGCCGTGTGCTTACGCGCCACGTGCTGCGCAACTCGCTGATCCCGATCGTCTCGCTGTGGGGCCTTGACTTCGCCGCGGTGGTCGGCGGCGGGGCGATCGTGATCGAGTCGGTCTTCGACCTGCACGGCGTGGGCCAGTACGCGGCCGAATCGATCGCCCGCCTCGATGTTCCGCCAGTGCTCGTCGTCACGCTGCTCGTCGCCTGTGCCGTCGTCGTGCTTGGTGCGGTCGTGGACATCCTCTACGCGGCCCTGGACCCGCGCATTCGCCTGGTGCGATGAGCTTGCTGGAGATCGCCGACCTGCGGGTCTCCTACCCCACTGAAGCGGGTGAGGTGCGAGCGGTGGATGGCGTGTCCTTTGCTGTAGCCAGCAATGAGGTCGTCGCGCTGGTGGGCGAGTCGGGCTCGGGAAAGTCGACGGTGGGCCTGACCCTGATGGGCTTGACGCGAGGCTACGGAGCGCGCACCTCGGGCAGCGCCACGCTGGAGGGCCGGGACCTGCTGGCTGCAAGTGAACGTGAGCTGCAAAGCCTGCGGGGCAGACGGATGGCGATGGTCTTCCAGGACCCGATGAGCTCGCTGAATCCGGTGCAGCGGGTGGGCTGGCAGATCTCCGAGCAGATCCGCGCGCACGAGCCGTTGGTGAGCAAGACAGGGGCACTGGAGCGCGCGGTGGAGCTGATGGAGCGCGCCGGCATCCCGCAAGCGAGCACCCGTGTGCGCGCCTACCCCCACGAGCTCTCGGGCGGCATGCGCCAGCGGGTGATGATTGCGATGGCGCTGTCGTGCGAGCCGGCGTTGCTGATCGCGGATGAGCCGACGACGGCGCTCGATGTGACGACGCAGGCGCAGATCCTGGCGCAGCTGAAGGAGATCGGCGAGCGCACCGAGATGGGCATGCTGCTGATCACACACGACCTGGGCGTTGTGGCGGATATCGCAGATCGCATCCTCGTGATGCGCTCCGGGCGACTGATGGAGCAGGGCGAGGCGCAGGCGATACTGCGCCGGCCGCAACACTCCTACACGCAGAGCCTGCTTGCAGCGTATGCGCCACGGCCCGCGCGAGCGCCGCGTAGGACCGGCGGCCCGTTGTTGGAGGCCGAAGAGCTGAGCGTGCGCTTCCGCGCCGGCGACGGCTGGGTCCGACGTGGCAACGGCGGGCGCGGGGACGTGCACGCCCTCGACGTAGTCTCGCTGACCTTGAGCGAAGGCGAAACCCTTGGTGTGGTGGGCGAGTCGGGTGCCGGAAAGACGACGTTGATCCGCTGCCTGATGCGACTGCTTGACCCGACGAGCGGCACGATCCGCTTTCGCGGCGAGGACATTACGCACGCCGGCCGCCGCGAGCTGGCCCCGGTGCGCCGCGAGCTGCAGATGGTCTTCCAGGACTCCTCGGCATCGCTGAACCCGCGCCGCCGCGTGGAGTGGATCCTGGCAACGGGACTGCGCCTGCGCGAGGTGCCGCGCGCGCAGTGGCGGGGGCGCGCGGCGGAGCTGTTGGAACGCGTGGGCCTACAGATAGAGCACCTAGATCGCTACCCGCACGAGCTCTCCGGGGGGGAGCGCCAGCGGGTGGGAATCGCGCGCGCTCTCTCGTGCGAGCCGCGGGCGCTGGTGTTGGATGAGCCGGTGTCCTCGCTGGACGCAACGGTGCGCGCGCAGGTGCTCGATCTGCTGGCGAGCCTGCAGGAGGAAGGGGCCCCCACCCGCCCCCTGAGCTATCTGCTGGTGAGCCACGATCTGATGGTGGTGCGCGGGGTGAGCGATCGCGTGGCGGTGATGCGCGGGGGCAGGATCGTGGAGATCGCTCCGACGGAGGAGCTGTTCGGATCACCGCGGCACGAGTACACCCGTGCGCTGCTGGCCGCGTGTTTAAAGCTCCCAGGGCAGGTACGATCGGCTGCGTGAGTGGGCTGAGCGAGCAGGCGACGGAGCTGTTGGGAGAGCTCTTGCGCTTTGACACGGTGAACCCGCCGGGCAATGAGCGCGCGGCGCAGGAGCATCTGGCGGGCGTGCTTAGCGAGGCGGGCTTTAGCTGCGAGCTGCTGGGCGCGGAGCCGGGCCGGCCGAACCTGGTGGCACGACTGGGCGGTTCCTCACCCGGCCCCACTCTCTGCTATTTGGGCCACGTCGACACGGTGCTGGCGGACGCGGGGGAGTGGACGCACGACCCGTGGTCGGGCGATGTAGAGGACGGCTTCATCTGGGGTCGGGGCGCGCTTGACATGAAGTCCCAGGTGGCGGCGGAGATCGCGGCGGCGGTGAGCCTGGCGCGCGAAGGCTGGCGCCCGGAGCGCGGGGCGCTACAGATCGTGGCGGTGGTGGACGAGGAGACGGGCGGCTCGCTGGGTGCGGAGTGGATCACGAAGAACCACCCCGAGAAGGTGCGCTGCGATCTACTGGTGAACGAGGGCGGCGGCGCGGTGTTCGAGTACAAAGGCCGGCGGCTATATGGGGTGTGCTGCGCGGAGAAGGGCGTGTTCCGCTTCACGCTCACGACGGACGGCGTGGCGGGGCACGCATCGATGCCGAAGATGGGAGACAACGCGCTGCTGAAGATGGCGCCGCTGCTTGAGCGCCTGGCGGCGCGCCAGCCGGCGTATGAGCTGACGGCCGAGCCCGAGGCGTTCCTGCGCGGCCTGGGTGAGGATCCGGCGGACGTGGCGGGTGCGCTTGAGCGCATGGCGGCGGCGGATGAGCGCCTGCTGACGGTGTTCGAGCCGATGTTCGGCGTGACGTTCACGCCGACGCGCATAAGCGCCTCGGAGAAGATCAACGTGATCCCGAGCCGCGCGGAGCTGAAGGTCGACTGCCGTGTTCCGCCGGGCTTGGGCGAAGAGGCTGTGCTGCGCGGGATCGAGGAAGTGTTGGGAGAAGAAGATGAAGGGAAGGGCTCCGCTTCGCTCCGCCGTGGGGGCCGCGTGCAGTTCACCGAGCGCGTAATCGGCAATCGCTCGCCAATCGAGTCACAGCTGATGCGGACGATCTCGCAGTGGGTGTCAGAGAAGGATCCGGGCGCCGAGGTGGTTCCGGTGATCCTCCCCGGCTTCACCGACTCGCGCCACTTCCGCGCGGCGTTCCCGGAGTGTGTGGCCTACGGTTTCTTCCCCCACCGCTACCAGTCGCTGTTCGAGACGATGCCGCTGATCCACGGGGCCGACGAGCGTATTGACGTGCGCGATCTGGGTTACGCCGCGGAGTTCTATCGCGACCTGGCGTTGCGTATTTTGGGCTAAGAGGGTGGCACAGTCGGCCGAAGGCCGACGAGCCGGGCCCCTCGCCTCCTAGTCAGACGTTGCGCATTTTGCGCAAACGGTCCATACTGTTGGGCATGACACCACGGAGGGTGGCAGGGAGGCACGGATGGCTGTGAGCGAAAAAGCCGAAGCGGTGCAGGCGCAGCACGCTGCCGCTCACCACGCGGCGGTCGTTGCCGCGGCTCACAAGGCTGCGGTCGTGAAGGCCGCGGCGGTGCACACCGTCACCCCGCACGTCTCGATCGTCGAACACATCCAGAACTGGGCGACGGAGTGGTCGAGCGTGGTGATGATCGTGTTCTTCCTGTGCCTGATCTTCCTGATGTGGCGCACGCTGAAGACGATGCCGCGCGTGAAGCCGCAGCAGATCAAGCCGGCCTCGGGCCAGTCGGTGTCCTTCAGCGACATCGCGGGTGTGGATGAGGCCAAGGCGGAGCTGCAGGAGATCGTGGAGTTCCTGCGCGACCCAAAGCAGTTCCAGGCGCTGGGGGCGAAGGTGCCCAAGGGCATCCTGCTGCACGGCCCGCCGGGCACAGGCAAGACGCTGTTGGCCAAGGCGGTTGCGCGCGAATCGGGCGCGCAGTTCTTCGCGCAGAGCGCGGCGGCGTTCGTGGAGATGTTCGCGGGCCTGGGCGCGGCGCGCATCCGCCGCCTGTTTGCGGAGGCGCGCAAACACGAACCGGCGATCATTTTCATCGACGAGCTCGACGCGGTGGGCGGGCGGCGCGGCTCGGACATCTCGGGCGAGAAGGACCAGACGCTCAACCAGCTGCTGGTGGAGATGGACGGTTTCGATTCCAGCGGCAGGGTGGTGGTGATCGCGGCGAGCAATCTGCTTGACAAGCTCGACTCCGCGCTGCTGCGCCCGGGGCGCTTTGACCGCCAGGTGTTCGTGGCGCCGCCGGACGTGCGCGGGCGCCAGGGGGTGCTGATGGTGCACACGCGCAACAAGCCGCTGGGCGACGTGAACCTGGAACTGGTGGCGCAGCAGACGAGCGGCCTGACGGGCGCGGACCTGGCGAACATCTGCAACGAGGCGGCGATCTTCGCGGCGCGCCGCCACGCGCAGAAGATCGCCGGCCAGGACTTCGACTCGGCGATCGAGCGCGTGATCGCGGGGGTGCAGTCGAGGCGTGTGCTGAACGCGCACGAGAAGCGCGTGGTGGCCTTCCACGAGGCGGGACACGCGCTGTGCGGCGAGCTGTTGCCTTCGGTCGATCGCGTGCACCGCATCTCGATCGTGCCGCGCGGGCGCGCGCTGGGCTACACGCTGAACCTGCCCGCAGAGGACCGCTACCTGAAGACGCGCGAGGAGCTCTTGGACTACATGACGGTGCTGCTGGGCGGGAGGGTGGCCGAGCAGGCGGTGTTCGGCGCGATCACCACGGGCGCCTCCGATGATCTCGCGCGCGTGGCGGCGATCTCGCACTCGATGGTGCACGACTACGCGATGGGCACCGCCGGCGTGGGCCGCAGCCCCGACGGCAACGTGCAGCTGTCAGAGACGACGCTGCGCCTGCGCGACGAAGAGCGCCAGGGTCTGATCGAGGAGGCGCGGCGCGCGGCGCAGAAGCTGATCGTCGGCCACCGCGCCAAGCTGGATGAGCTCGCGCACGAGCTGCTTGAGAACGAGGTTCTCGACCGCGCGGCGATCGACCGCATCATGCACGGCGTCCCCCGTCTGGAGCGCGCGCCGGGGGTCGGGCTGCGCGTGGTAGCCGCGGCGAGCGCGGTGGACGCGGTGCCGGGCGAGACTGCACCCGGATAGACTCCTCGCAGTGTTCGACCGCATCGACCATGTCGGCGTCGCCGTGGCGGAGATCGACTCCGCGCTGAGCCTCTGGCGCGACGGCCTCAAGCTCGACGTCGCCCACCGCGAGATCGTGCAGGAGCAGGGCGTCGAGGCCGTGCTGCTGACGGTCGGCGAGAACCACATCGAGCTCTTGGCGCCGCTCGGCGAGGACACACCCGTGGGCAAGTTCCTGGCCAAGCGCGGCCCGGGCATGCACCACATCGCCTACCAGGTAACCGATATCGAGGCCACTCTGAAGCAGCTCAGCGAAGCAGGCCTGCCGCTGATCGACAAAACCCCCCGCGTCGGCATCGGCGGCGCCCTCGTGGCCTTCCTCGAGCCCAAAGGCACCGGCCGCGTGCTCACCGAGATCGTCCAGCCCACAGATGGAGGGGAACACTGATGCCCGTACACCACCGCCGCATCAGCATCGGCTTCCAGGGCGGCCACTCGCTCGCGCTGCGCGTAATCGAGGAGCAGTTGGAGGAGCTCTACCGCGCGCTCGACGGCGGCGGCTGGCACGAGCTCGAAACAGAGGACGGCCCCGTCCGCCTCTACCTCGGCCAGGTCGTCTACATCCGCGCCGAGAATGACGACCAGCGCGTGGGTTTTAGCGTTTAGTTTTGACCTCGCTTGATGAGCGTTTACTGCTGGCCGCGCGCACGCGCTTTCACAACCCCGGCGCGGAGCGCCTCGCAGCCGGCTTCTCCCGGCTGGGAGAGCGCGGCGCGGTTTGGTTAGCGATCGGAGTAGCCGGCCAAACACTCGACGCCGAGCGCCGCCCAGCCTGGCGCAAAGCCACGGCCATAGTCGCGGGAACGTTCGCATTGAACACCGCGATCAAGCAGATCGTCCGCCGGCCGCGGCCGCAGCTACCCGGGCTGCCGGCGCTGACGAGCACGCCGACGAAGCTGAGCTTCCCGAGCGCCCACACCGCGACCTCTGTCGCGGGAGCGATCTCCTACGCGCGCTTGGGCTTGCCCGCCGTGCCGCTCATTGCCCTGGCGAAGGGACTGGCGCTGTCGCGGCTGTACCTGGGGGTGCACTACCCCTCGGACATCGCGGCCGGCGCTTTGTTGGGGGCGACGGTGGCGATCGTCTCGCCGGCTCTGATTCCTGCAGGTCCGGACGTTGACCGCGGGGCTGCGGGGTGAGCACGCGTATCGGCATCGTGGGGATGCCCAACGCGGGGAAGTCCTCGCTGTTCAACGCGCTGACGAAGGCGGGCGCGGAGGCGGCGAACTACCCGTTCACGACGATCGAGCCGAACGTGGCGGTGGTGGGAGTGGTGGACCGGCGCCTGGAGCAGGTGGCGCAGACGGTGGGCGCCTCGGAGATCGTGTGGGACACGATTGACTTCCACGACATCGCGGGTCTCGTGGCGGGCGCGCACCAGGGCGAGGGCCTGGGCAACCGCTTCCTGGCGAACATCCGCGAGACACACGCGCTGGTGCACGTGGTGCGCGCGCACGGCGATGAGGGCGTCGTGCATCCGGAGGGCTCGGTGGACCCGGCGCGCGACATCGACACGATCGAGACGGAGCTCGTGATGGCGGACCTGGAGCAGGCCGAACGGCGCCTTGAGCGCGTCACGCGCACGGCCCGCGGCGGAGACCGTGTGGCGATGGCTGAGGAGGCGTGGCTGCGCGAGGTGGTCGACGCGCTGCAGTCCGGCAGGCCCGTGCGCACGGTCCCGGCGCCCGCGGACGCCCCCAACGCCGCACGCGACCTAGGCGCCCTGACCTCAAAGCCCGTCCTATACGTGGCCAACGTGGATGAGGGCTCCGATGAGGTCCCCGCCGCGGTGGCAGCCCACGCCAAGGCGCAGGGCGCGGGCGCCGTGGCCGTCTCCTCGCGCATCGAGGCCGAGCTGGCAGAGCTCGAGGACGAGGATGCCTCCGCTATGCGCGAAGAGTTGGGCGTCAGCGAATCAGGTTTAGAACGCGTCGTCCACGGAGCCTTCTCCCTGCTGGAGCTGATCGCCTTCTTCACAGCCGGCGAGGCCAAGCCCGCCCAGTCCTGGCATCTGCGCCAGGGCCTCACCGCCTGGCACGCCGCCGGGGAGATCCACAGCGACATCCAGAAGGGCTTCGTGCGCGCCGAAGTGATCGGCTGGCAGGACCTGGTTGACGCCGGCGGCTATGCCGGAGGCCGCGAACGCGGCACCCTGCGCCTGGAGGGCCGCGACTACGTGATGGCCGACGGCGACGTGATCACGGTCAAGTTCACGCCGTAAGGGCATGACCCGCTCAGGCGACGTCGTGTGGGCGACGTTCTCAAATTCAGCGACGTCGTGTGGGGGGGTTCTCAAATCGAAGTGGTCAGCTTGGGCGGCTTCGATACGCGACCCCACGGTGGCGGATGGCGCGGACGGTCACGCGCTTTGAGCCCCGGCCCTCCTCGATGGTGTAGAGAATCCGGTAGTTGCCGATGCGGGCCGACCAGAGCCCGCGGAAGCGGCCGATGAGGGGCTTGCCAACCGACCCCGGGTTAACTCCGAGCAGCGTCAGCGTTTCGATAACTGCTTCCTGCACCTTCCTGGGAAGGCTTGCGAGATCCTCCTTTGCGCGGGCGGTGAGGCGAGGCTCAGGCAAGCCCGAGCTCACGTCTCACGGCGTCGAGTCCGTACACCCGGCCCGCCTGGACGTCTTCCTCGCTCTCGCGCAACGCGGCAAGCGTCTCCTCATCGTTGAGTATCTCAAGGGTTTCCTCCAGCGCCTCGTACTCATCAGCTGACACCACCACCGCCGCGGGATGGCCGTTGCGCGTAATGATCACGTGCTCCTGCTGCCGCTCGACTTCGTCGAACAGCTCGCTCAGCCGGGTCCTCGCCTCGGTGAAGGGGACTGTCTTTGCCACATCCACACTGTACATGATTCTGCTCATTCTACAGGCCGCTAGACAGGAGCCCATCTCGTAAACAAGCACCCGGACACACAGGACCATAGTTCGGACACATAGGGTGCTATCCTGGACACATGGGCCTGGTTCTGGATACCTCGGCGTCCGAGCTGGGATGCAGCGAGCGCACGCTGCGCCGTTACATCAACGGCGGCATGCTGCGCGGCCGCCGGCTGGCCCGCGGGCAGCTTGAACTCCCGCAGGCCGAAGCGGCCTACCTGCGCGGCCACTGGGGGCTGCTCAGCAGGCTGATGGCGCTCCTGCGCACCGAGCGCGACGTGCGCCTGGCCGTGCTGTTCGGCTCGACCGCCACCGGCGAGGACACGCCGGTCTCGGATGTCGACGTGCTGGTCGTC
>DATBPO010000007.1:0-11720 GCA_036561265.1 Solirubrobacteraceae bacterium
CTAATGAACCCGCGTCTCGCCCTCGGGTAGGCGGCCATCGCGGCCGACATATCCATCCTTGCCGCCCGCGCACAGGTAGATCGCATCGCTCTCGCCCACGTTACGCAGCTTGCGCACCGTCGCCGCGTCCACGCGCGCGAAGGCGCCCTCATCGAGGCGGTGCACCGAGCCGTCGCCGAACTCGATCTCCATGCTGCCGCGGTGCACGAAGTAGAGCTCCTCCTGCTCATCGTGGAAGTGCATGCCGCTTTCATAGCCCGCCGGCATCACGATCGCATTCACGCCGAACGCCGTCACGCCCAGGCCCTTGCGCACCTTGCGAAAGCCCGGGCCTGCGCCCAGGTCATCGAGCGTGCCCACGGCATAGCCCTCACCAACTGTCACTGCGGGGTATTCAGCGGCCTCCATTGCGTCTCCTCTGGTCGGTGTTGGTAAGGGGTAGTGATGCGGTGTCGCTGGTCGGTGGTGTGGCCTTCAGTGGTTGGCTACGTGCCCATCGGCCGGCGACAACGGGCGGCCCTCCGCCACCCAGCGCACCAGGCCACCGCTCATGGAGTATGCCCGGAAGCCGGCCCCGCGGAAAGCCTGGGCTGCCACATCTGAGCGTGAGCCCACGCGGCAGTAGAACACCACCGGGAGCTCGCGCTCGATGCTCGCCGCTGCGTCCGTCAGCGCCGCGAACTCGACATGGCGCGTGTCGGCGATATACCCCGCATCACGCTCGTACTGCTCGCGCACGTCTATCACCTGAACGCGGCCCCCACCCTCTCCCTCCCCCTCAGCCAGCCACTCGGCCACCCGTGCCGGCTCGAGGGCGATGTCAGTGGTCTCCGTTGGTGCGCTCATCCGCATGAGCGTAGCGGGGGAGCCCGCCGCCCACTACGATCCAAGTACATGCAGATACTGAGCGACGTTTACACCATTCCCCAGGAGCACCTCGATTTCTGCGCGACCATCGGGGAGATCGCGCGCGAGAAGATCGCCCCCCGCTCGGCCGAGATCGACGAGCACGCCGAGTATCCGTGGGACATACGCAAGCTGCTCGGCGAGCAGGACATCCTCGGATTGCCCTTCCCGATTGAGTACGGCGGCACTGGGACAGGCACGCTGATGCTCAACATGGCCGTCGAGGAGATCGCCAAGGTCGACGCCGCCTGCGCCCTCATCCTCATGATCCAGGAGCTCGGCACGCTGCCCATCCAGCTCTTCGGCAGCGACGAGCTCAAGGAGCGCTTCCTGCCCAAGTGCGCCAGCGGCGAGTGGTCTCCCGCCTTCGCGCTCTCCGAGCCCGAAGCCGGCAGCGACCCCGCCGGCATGCAGACCACCGCAGTCAGAGACGGCGATGAGTGGGTCATCAACGGCACCAAGAACTGGATCACCAACCTTGGCGTGGCCGATTTCTACATCTGCTTCGCCGTCACCGACCGCGACAGCCGGCGCATCACCGCCTTCGTCGTCGAGGCCGACCGCCCCGGCTTCTCCGTCGGCAAGCTCGAGCACAAGCTCGGCATCCGCGCCTCGCCCACCGGGCAGCCCATCTTCGAGGACGTCCGCGTGCCCCACGAGAACGTCATTGGCGAGGTCGGCCGGGGCCTAAAGGTCGCGCTCTCCACGCTCGAGCGCACCCGCCTCGGCGCTGCCGCCCAGGCCGTCGGTATCGCCCAGGGGGCCACCGACTACGCCGTCTCCTACGCCCGCGAGCGCCGCCAGTTCGGCAAGGCCATCAACGAGTTCCAGGGCATCCAGTTCAAGCTCGCCGACATGCAGATCAAGACCGCCGCTGCGCGCGAGCTCCTCTACAAGGCCTGCGCGATGGCCGACCGCGGCGATCCGCTGCGCGCGCAGTACTCCTCCATGGCCAAGGTCTTCGCCTCCGATGCCGCCATGGAGGTCACCGTCGAGGCCGTCCAGGTGCTCGGCGGCTACGGCTACGTCAAGGAGTACCCCGTCGAGCGCTTCATGCGCGACGCCAAGATCACCCAGATCTACGAGGGCACCAACGAGATCCAGCGGGTAGTGATCGCCCGCACGCTTAAGTAGGCGACGGTTGTGCGCGCGCCGAGGTCGCCAGGAGCATCCGGCAACCTGCGGCGCGTCCTCGTGGCCGCTCTCATTGCGCTGTCCGTGGGGCTCGCGGTGCTCGTCGCCGGCCAGGGCTTCAGCACCATCGGCGCCGTGCGCCTCGTCGAGGAGGTCGCCCTCGTCGTCCTCGTCACCGCCCTCGTCCTCGGCTGTGCCGCCTTCATCGCCGTGCGCCTCGCCGACTGGCGCGACCCCCAGTCCGAGCGCGAGTTCGAAGAGCTCGTCGTGCGCTCCGAGGAACTCGCCCGCGAGGGTATCGCTGCCGACCCCGAAGAAGTCGAGTTCATGGAGCTCGACCCCCTCAACGACACCGACTTCGAAGAGCTCGTGCGCGACGCCCTCGACGACCTCCCCGACCTGCTGCGCAACGCCCTGCGCCACGTCCCCGTCGTTGTCTCTGACGGCGGGCGCAAGGCCGGCGCCTACGGCCTCTACCAGGGCGGGCAGACCCGCAACGACAACACCCACGACCGCATCATCATCTTCCGCGACACCCTGCGCCGCGACTTCGGCCACGACGCCGACCTCCTGCGCGACCAGGTCACCCGCACCGTGCGCCACGAGCTCGCCCACCACGTGGGCTTCGATGAGCTCGGCGTCAGCCGCCTCGATCTCTAGGGGCGCAGACGACGCGCCGACAGACGGCGCGCAGCATGTCTCGGGCCGGCGCAGACGAGGCGCCGACAGACGGCGCGCAGCAAGGCTCAGGCGGAGCGCAACGGTGGGGATGGCGAGCTAGGCTGCAGGCAGAAAAGGGGTCTAGCAAGCAAAAAAGAGGCGCCGTGACCAGGGTCGATTGGTCACGGCGCCCGATGAGAGGCCCACAGCGCCCATGGGGAAAGACGCTGAAGGCTCCCTGAGCGCCGCCGAATGGGGTAGCAAGCGACGCTCAAGCTTTTGTGTCGATCAGCTGTCGTCCATAAGAACAGGCTCTTGTTATCTTGTCAAGATGTGGAGGCGAAAAAAGTGCGTAATCAGCGGCATGTACGAACGCATCGGTACGATAGCCTACTGAAAAGATCGATGCTAGTCCAGTCATGCGGGGGTCGGCTCGGACGGCGGGTAACAGGTACGTATGGCCTCCACTGATTCCTCTTCCAATCGACCCTCAGCACGGGCCGGCCGGCGCACGCTGCCGCGGGGCTCCCAGGCGCTGCCCCGCGAGCAGGTAGCCGCCGATCAGAAGCGCCGGCTGCTGCTGGCGATGATCGACGCCGTGGGGGAGAAGGGCTACCGCGCCACCACCATCTCCGATCTCGTCGGCCGCGCCGGGGTCTCGCGCAAGACCTTCTACGAGCACTTCGCCAACAAGCAGGAGTGCCTGCTCGCGACCTTCGACGTGATCGCCGCCGACGGCCGGCAGCGAGCGATCGATGCCTACCGCGAGGCCGAGGGCGAGGGGTTGCAGGGAGCCGTCGAAGCCTCGATCCGGGCGCTGTTTGAGGCGACCATCGACAACCCCGGCGCCGCGCGGCTGAACATGGTGGAGATCGTTGCCGCCGGCCCCGCCGGCGTGGAGCGCCGCGAGCAGGCCATCCAGCAGTACCGCACCTTCGTGCGCGGCATGCTCCAGCAGGAGCACGGCGAGGGCACCGTGCCCGATGCGGTCGTGCGCGGCGTCGTGGGCGGGCTCAGCCGCATCCTCTACAGCCGCGTGCGCCACGGCCGCCGCGCCGAACTGCGCCAGCTCGTGCCCGACCTCATGCGCTGGGTGACCTGCTATCGACCCGGCAGCGCCTCGACGCCGGTCCCCGACGAGGAGCCGCCGATTCCCGCGCCCAAGCCTGTGGTAGCGGCGATGAGCGGCGGGCGCGCTCCCGGGACGTTGGCCTCGAGCTCCGACGGTGACCTCGGGCTCGTGCGCGGCATGAGCAACGTGCTGCGCAGCTTCGCCCTGCACAGCCAGCGCGAGCGCATCGTCGATGCCGTCGCCAACCTCACCTCCGCCGGCGGCTACGCCGATCTGACCGTCGAGAAGATCGCCAGCGAGGCCGCGATGTCGCTGCAGACCTTCTACGAGCACTTCAAGAGCAAGGAAGAGGCGTTTCTCTTCACCTACGAGGTCGGCCACGCCCACGGCCTCGCGCTCGTCGAGCGCGCCTACGCCACCCAGAGCGACTGGCCCAACGGGGTCAAGGCCACGATCGCCGCGCTGCTCGACTACCTCGGCTCCGAGCCCGCCTTCGCGCGCCTCGCCCTGCTGCACATGCTGATCGCCACCCCCCGCACCGCCGAGCGCGCCAACGCCGGCATCACCGAGTACTTATCTGTGCTCGAGCCCGGCTTCGAAGAGACCTCCGAGCACCGCCGCCCGCCCGCCATCACCGTCGAGGCCATCGGTGGCGCCCTGTTTGAGCTCATGTACAGCTGCGTCATGCGCGACCGCATCCACGAGATGCCCAGCATGACCAAGCACGCCACCTACGTCTCGCTCGCGCCCTTCATCGGCTCAGACGAGGCCGCCAAGGTGGCCTACCAGCCGCTGAAGGGCTGAGCGGCGGGCGTGGGTCGCGGGCCGATCAGACGCGAGGGTGGTCCGTGCCGCGCCGGCCAGCTAGCATCCCCAGCCCCAAGCCGACCCAACGAGAGGACCGCAGATGCCTGATGCAGTGATCGTCGACGCCGTGCGCACGCCCATCGGAAGGGCCGTCAAGGGGTCGCTCAAGACAGTCCGTGCCGACGACCTCGCCGCCATACCCCTGCGCGCGCTGATCGAGCGCAACCCCCAGGTTGACCAGCGCTCCATCGTCGACGTCATGATGGGCTGCGGCTACGGCGAGGGCGAGCAGGGCTACAACGTCGGCCGCATCGCCTCGCTGCTCGCCGGCATCGACCACCACGTTCCCGGCGTCACCGTCAACCGCTTCTGCGCGAGCTCCCTGCAGACCACGCGCATGGCCTTCCACGCCATCAAGGCCGGCGAGGGCGACACCTACATCGCCGCCGGCGTCGAGGCCGTCTCGCGCGCCGGCCGCGGCAGCGCCCAGTTCGAGTTCAACCACATGGTCGACGGCAGCGAGGGCTCCGCCTACGACGTCTACATCCCCATGGGCATGACCGCCGAGAACGTCGCCGAGCGCTGCAACGTCACGCGCGAGGCTCAGGACGAATGGGCCGTTGTCTCCCAGTCCCGCGCCGTCGCCGCCGTGGAGTCCGGTCACTTCGACTCCGAGATCGTGCCCGTCACTGTGCCCGCGCACAAGGATGTGGACAAGGAGGGCAACGAGATCGACGTCCCCGAGAGCGTCATGAGCAAGGACGACGGGCCGCGCGCCGGCACCACCATGGAGCGCCTCGCCGGGCTGAAGCCCGTCTTCAAGGAGGGCGGCACCGTCACCGCCGGCAACGCCTGTCCCTTGAACGACGGCGCCGCCGCGCTGCTGGTGATGAGCGAGGAGCGCGCTGCCGAGGTCGGTCTCAAGCCAAAGGTCAAGATCCTCGCCTCCACCGTCGCCGCCATCCGCCCCGAGATCATGGGGCTCGGCCCGATCCCCGCCATCCAGCAGCTACTCAAGAACACCGGCATGAAGATCGAGGACATCGACGTCGTCGAGATCAACGAGGCCTTCGCTGCGCAGATCGTCCCCTGCATCGAAGAGCTCGGGCTCGACCGCGACAAGCTCAATCCCTTCGGCGGCGCCATCGCCCTCGGGCATCCCTTCGGCATGACCGGCGCCCGCATCATGACCACCCTCATCAACGACCTGCAGACGCTCGACGGCACCTACGGCATCGAGTCCATGTGCGTCGCCGGCGGCATGGGCATGGCGATGCTGGTGGAACGCCTGAGCTGATTTGTTTGGAGGGGCCGGCAGAGCCGGCCGTGTGGGCCGCGTTGCGTCGTAGCTTGGGCGCCTCGCGGTGTTGCGCGCACCGCGTTGGCCAACGGTTTGCGAGTTGGTGCTAGGGGCCGACGCTAGCGCGGGGGCATGCGCAGGGCGCCATCCAAACGGATGGTCTCGCCGTTGAGCATGCGGTTCTCCACGATGTGCGCCGCGAGGTGCGCGTACTCCTCGGGCTGGCCCAGGCGCGGCGGGTAGGGGACGCCCGCGCCCAGCTTCTCGCGTGCCTCTTCCGGTAATGCCGCCAGCAGCGGTGTGTCGAACAGGCCCGGGGCGATCGTGTTCACGCGAATGCCGTACTGCGCCAGGTCGCGGGCTGCCGGCAGCGTCATGCCCACCACGCCGCCCTTCGACGCCGAGTACGCGATCTGGCCCACCTGGCCGTCGAACGCCGCGATCGACGCCGTGTTAACGCACACTCCGCGCTCGCCATCCTCCGGCGTTGGCTCGTTGCTAATCATCGCGTAGGAAACGTGGCGCAGCACGTTGAACGTGCCGATCAAATTGATCCCAATGATGATCTCGAACGGCATCAGCGGGTGCGGACCCTTCGAGCCCGCCACCTTCTGCGCCCAGCCCGTGCCCGCACAGCACACCGCGATGCGCAGGCCACCATCGGCAGCTGCCGCCTGCTCGACTGCTGCCTGTACCTGCTCCTCCTCGCGCACATCGCAGGAGGCGAACGAGACACCAAGCTCGGAGGCCAGTGCCTCGCCCCTCTCCGCGTTCACATCCGCGATCGTCACGACCGCACCCGCGCCGTGCAGGCGGCGCACCGTCGCCTCGCCCAGGCCCGACGCCCCACCGACCACTATCGCTGAGCTGCCCTCGATCCGCATGGGCGGGGAGCCTAGCGGACAGGCGCCCGGATCGTCCGGGGCCGGCAGGTGGGATGGTGGGGCCTCAGCCCGCCGGTGTGGAGAGGGTTAGGGCGAACTGCTCTTCGGCGTCCGTTAGCCAGCGCACCAGCGACAGGCCGGCGCCGGCCAGGTCCTCGCTTACGCGCTCGCGCGTGAACTTCGCGCTTATCTCCGTGCGCATCTCCTCGCCCTTCTGGAAATGGACCGGGAGGTCGTCCAGGGCGCGGACTGTGACCGTGTGGCCGCGGCGGGCGCGCAGGCGCATTTCGATCCACTCATTGCGGCGATCAAAGCGCGCCACGTGCTCGAAGTCCTCCGGGTCGAAGTCCGCCTCCAGCTCGCGGTTGAGCACGTGCAGCAGGTTGCGGTTGAACTCCGCCGTCACGCCCTGGCTGTCGTCGTAGGCCGCCTCCAGCACCGATGGGTCCTTCACCAGGTCCGTACCCATCAGCAGGTGGTCATCAGGCCCCAGGAGATGGGAGATCTGGCGCAGGAAGGAGGCTCGGTCCGCGGGGGGGAAGTTGCCGATCGTGCCGCCCAGGAACACCACCAGGCGCGAGCCACGCGGCGCCGGGACCTGGCTCAGGTGGCGCTCGAAATCGCCCACCACACCGTGCACCTGCAGACCCGGATACTCGCTCGTCAGCTCCCGCGCGCAATCGCGCACCATGTCCTCCGTCACATCCACCGGCACATAGCGCTCCAGCTGCCCTAGCTCGCTCATCGCATCCAGCAGCACCCGCGTCTTCGCTGCTGTACCCGAGCCCAGCTCCACCAGCTCCACCGCACCCGTCAACTCCGCCAGCTCGCGCGCCGAGTCGTTGAGGATCGCACGCTCCGTGCGCGTCGGGTAGTACTCCGGCAACTCGCAGATCTGATCGAACAGCTCCGCTCCGCGCGCGTCGTAGAAGTGCTTCGGCGGCAGTTCCTTGAACGCTCTCGTCAGGCCCTCGCGCGCGTCCTGCGCCAGCGAGCGCTCCTGGCCCTCGCCCAGGTATGAGTCAATGCGGATATCTGGCTGCGCCAGTGGGTTCATGTGCTCACACGTCCTTAGTCAGGCGCAGCCCCGAGAAGATCTGGCGGCGCTGTGGTAGGTCCCAGTTGCGGAAGGTCCTCGTCGCCACCCGGGGGTGGGTGGCCCACGAGCCGCCCCGCAGCACCCGGTACTTCGGGCCGAAGAAGACCTCCGAGTACTCGCGGTACGGGTACGGCTTGAAGCCGGGGTAGCCGTGGAACGCCGTGCTCGTCCACTCCCAGACACGGCCCACGCCATCGATGCCCTGCTCCCAGGTCGCCGCCCTCTCCCACTCAGCCTCCGTCGGTAGACGGGCCTCGTTGGCTCTGGCGAAGGCGTCGGCCTCGAACCAGCTCACATGGCACACCGGCGCTTGCGGATCGCCCGTGGCCGCGCCCGCGCAGTGCGTGATGTCGTACTCCTCCTTCCACGCCCACCCCTCATCCGACCACCACTCCCGTCGTTCATACCCACCCCCCTCGCTGAAGTGAAGCCAGCTGGCCTTGCTCACCGGGCGTCTTGCGATATGGAATGGGCCCGTGCGGGCGGTGTGACGGGGGCGCTCGTTGTCGTACGCGAAGCCCTCGGGACCGGCGCCCATCTCGAAGTCGCCCGCCGGTATCTTGATCCACTCCTCCGGGCCGGTCATTGGCGCCTGCGGCGGCTCTCCCGGCGGCAATAGATCCGCCAGTGTCATCGTCTGGCGCATCGTCTCCGTGTGCTGCAGCTCATGGCGCACCACCATCTCGTGCACCAATCCATCTCCCACGCCGTGGCGCTCGATCGCCGCCGCACTGCGCTCGCTCACATCCTCCATATAGCTGTGTGCCTGAGCCGTGTCCAGCAGCTTTACTTCCCCCCGCTTCTTACGCGGCGTCTCAAACGCGTCATACAGCTCCGCCAGCTCCGGATGCAGCAGCTCCACGCCCGCGTGGCGGTGCACCAGCCACAGGTCCTCATACGCCGCGATGTGCGCCAGATCCCATACCAGTGGGCTCATGATCGGCGACAGCACTCGCTCCATATCCGCCGTGTCAACGTGCGCAACCAGCTCCAGCGTGCGGCTGCGCGTTGCCCGCAGCGCCCTCAGCACAGCCTCCGGGCTCGACAGCTCGGCTGTGTCTGGTAGGACCGCGATGTCCCTGGAAGCGGTTGCAGGCATAGCGTGCTGTCTAGTTCACTCTACGTACCCAGATCGACCTTGGCTCACTACAAGTTCTCACAGTCGGCACTTTGATGTGGCGGTGGCGGTGAGGCCGCGTCATCCACGATCATCATCAGGCGCTCTCGCCGCAGCAGACTCGCCGGCACATGGGGGGTGGCCTCACCCAGCGCTGCCTGCACCGCGTCGCGCTTGCCCGCGCCTGTCGCCGGGAGGATGCAGCGCCGCGCCGCTCGCAGCACCGCTAGGCTCAGCGTGATCCGCTGCGGCGGCGGCTTCGGGGAGTTGCGCACACCCAGGCACACCGCTTCCTCACCCGCGTCCAGCGTTGGCGCCCCGGGGAACAGCGACGCCACATGGCCGTCGGGGCCGATGCCCAGGACAACCACATCCAGTACCGGTACGCCCTCGGCTGAGCCGGCGACCACGGCGCTCAGCTCGCTTGCGTAACGCTCCGC
The DNA here is from genome assembly GCA_036561265.1 of Solirubrobacteraceae bacterium. GTDB lineage: Bacteria > Actinomycetota > Thermoleophilia > Solirubrobacterales > Solirubrobacteraceae > Palsa-744. The sequence goes on from DATBPO010000007.1 coordinate 9,420, forward strand.
TCCCTGCTCTGGCCCCCGCTCGCCCTCCATGCGGTGCACCACCGGCGGCGCTGTCGCGATGTGCTCCAGCAGCGTTTTGCGCACCATCAGGTAGTTGCTCTGCGCATCCTCCGGTCCCACGCATCGCTCATCCGCGAACCACACCTCGATGCCGCTCCAGTCCTCCAGCGTGCTTGCCAGCACTTCGTGGGTACGTTCCGGGGTCGTGCCTCCGCTCAATGCCATGTGCACCGTGCCGCGCTCCGCGCGCGCCTGTTCCACCTGCTGGGCGATTTCGCGCGCCGCGCGCTGTGCGACCGCCTCGGCATCCAGCAGGGTGCACAGACGTGTCACGGCAGCATCGCCTTCGCCGCCCGCAACGCCGGCGCGTACGTCGGATCACGCAACAGCGCCTGACGGATGCCCTCGCCCAGCACGCCCGCCTCCCCCCGCGACGCGCCCAGGATTGTCCACTCGTGCTCCTCGCCGCTGCGCTCTTTGCGCTGCGCCCGCAGGCCCCCCGGCGCCCGGTCCAGGCTCAGCTGTAGCCCCGACGCCGTGCCCAGCGTCAGGCCCTGCAGGCCCCGCACCTGCTGCTGGGGGATCGGCTCCAGGCGCACCACCACGTTCTGGCGGCGCCCGCTCGCCTTGCACTCCAGTGCGCCCCCGCGTTCGATTAGCTGGCTGGGGCGCCAGCCCAGGCGCGAGGCCAGCCAGCCCACCAGCAACATCCCCGCCACCATGCTCTCCGGGTGGTGGCGCACCGTCAGCGTCGCAAGCTTCTGCAGCTCCGCGCGCATCTGTGGCGGGTCGAACGTCCCCGCGATCCGCTCCCGCCACGGCATCGAGCGCAGCCACGCCAGATCCACCACATACGCCCGCTGCGTCAACGCCTCCGCCCGCTGCAGCGCCGCGCGGCACTCCGGCTCATCGATCGAGTCCAGCAGCACCGTCTGCGCCAGCCCCAGCAGCTCGTCCACCGCCTCCGCGTGCCCATGCGGAGACCACAACAGCGTCGGCATATCGCTCACCACCAACGGGTCCGCGATCGTCACCAGGTCATCCAGATGGCGCTCCCCGATCTCCACCACCACCGTCTCGCGCAGCAGCGCCAGCTCGCCCGGTGCCGGCTCGCCCACCGCCGCCACGCTCGCGTGCGCATCCAACCGCTCGCGCTTTTTTTCGTACGACAGCACGATCGTGCGCGACGCGTGGTAGCGGCCCACCCCGCGCAGGCGGTTGGCAATCTCCCCGCTCCACTGGCCATCCACGAACGCCACCAGGTTCAGCACCCGCGCCGGCACATAGCCCCCGTTCTCCGCGTGGCGCTCCTTCAGCAGTTCCCGCAACGCCGCCTCAATCGCGTCCGGCGTCGTGCCCTGCGCGCCCCACACCGCGTCGCTGACCGCCGGCATCAGATCGATCTCCAGCTATGCCCCATCTGCAGCAGCTCATTGGCCTCATCCGGCCCCTGCGTCCCTGATTCATACTGCGCCAGCGGGCCGGGCAACACCTCCCACGTCTGCAGCACCGGATCGCAGATGCGCCACTGCGCCTCCACCTCATCATCGCGCGTAAACAGCGTCGGGTCGCCGCGCATCGCATCCATGATCAGCCGCTCATACGCCTCCGGTGACTGCGACAGGAACGACGTCCCATACAGAAACTCCATGTTCACCGGCCGAATCATCATCCGCGTGCCCGGAATCTTCGCTCCCAGCTGCAACGTCACCCCCTCATTCGGCTGCAACGTCAGGATCAGCTGGTTCGGGCGCACCCCTAGCGAGCCCTCCTGACTGAACGCCAGGTGGGGGACCGGCTTCAGCGTCACCGCTATCTCCGTGATCTTCCGCGCCAGCCGCTTGCCCGCCCGCAGATAGAACGGCACCCCCGCCCAGCGCCAGTTATCCACCTCCAACCGCAGCGCCGCGTACGTCTCCGTGATCGAGCCCTCGCGCACGCCCTCCTCCTCCAAATACCCCGGCACGTCCTCGCCCGCCACATGCCCCGGCCCATACTGCGCCCGCACCGCCATCTTTGTCACCTCATCGCCTTCCGGCGCATGGATCGCGTGCAGCACCTTCACCTTCTCATTGCGCACCTCTTCCGCCGTGAAATTCACCGGCGGCTCCATCGCCACATGACACAGCAGCTGCAGCATGTGGTTCTGGATCAGGTCTCTTAGCGCCCCCGCGTTGTCGTAGTAGCCCGCCCGCGAGCCGATCCCGATGTCCTCCGCTGCCGTTATCTGCACGCTATCGATGTAGTTGCGATTCCATAGCGGCTCGAACATGCCATTGGCAAAACGGAACGCCATCATGT
>DATBPO010000008.1:0-2703 GCA_036561265.1 Solirubrobacteraceae bacterium
TGGCACTACACGATCTTCCTGCCCGACCGCTTCTGGGGCGGCATCGTGGGCGCCTTCGTGGGCTCGCTCATTGGAGCAGTCGTGATCGGCTTCATCATCGCCGGCTTTCAGATACCGGGCGAAAAGGCCACCGACATCCTCGTCGTGCTCTACGCCGTACCCGGAGCTCTGATCGGGATGGCGCTCGTCTACTTCGAGGGTATCCGCCGCGCAGGGCCGGGCGAGTCAAAGTCAGAGGCCGAACTTTCCGTCTAGAGCACCCCGTAGGCTGGGGGCAATGGGGGAAATTCGCCGCTTTCAGATTGCGGAGTGCGCCGCCGAGGATGTGCAGCGTCTGCAGCGGGAGCTAGGGGTCAGTGCCGCGATGGCGCAAGTCCTTGTGCGTCGTGGCCAAAGTGACCCGGCCGGCGCTCGAGCCTTCCTTGCCGCCGAGGAGGAATACCCGTCCAGCGCTTTTGCGGGGATCGAGCGAGCGATCGCACTGGTCCTTGAGCACGTCAGGCTGAGGCGGCGCATCACCGTTCACGGCGACTACGACGTCGATGGGATGTGCTCGACAGCGGTGCTGGTGCGCGTCCTGCGCGCGCTTGGCGCCGACGTGGACTGGTATCTCCCCGACCGTGCGAGCGACGGCTACGGCCTGAATGCCAACACCGTCGAGCGGCTTGCCCAGCGCGGCACGCAACTGCTCATCACGGCGGATTGCGCGATTACCGCTGTCGCGGAGGTGGCCCTTGCGCGCACGCTGGGCATGCAGGTGCTCGTCACCGACCACCACGCCGTGCGCGCCGACGGAGAACTGCCCGGAGCCCCGATCGTGCATCCGGCGGTTTGCGGCTATCCCTGCGTCGATCTGTGCGCCACCGCCGTCGCCTACAAGCTCGCCCAGGCGCTGTGGGAGGCAGCCGGCGCGCAGCGACGCCAGACGGACGCTCAGGCAGGTGCCATGCAGGCGCCGGGCGAGAGTGAGAGAAACCGACTAGAACGCGGCGGGTATCGACCGCAGGACGACCTCGATCTGGTGGCGCTGGCAACGATCGCTGACGTCGTGGCTCTGACCGGCGAGAACCGCACGCTCGTGCGCCGTGGTCTGCGCGCGCTGGCGAGCACCGCCAAGCCGGGGCTGCGAGCACTGATGGCGGTCGCGCAGGTCGACCCGAGCAGGGTCGGTGAGCGTGCGGTGGGCTTTGCCTTGGCACCACGCCTGAATGCCGCTGGACGTCTTTACCGCGCAGATGCCGGCTTGGAGCTGATCCTAACCGAGGACCCAGGTAGGGCAAGCCAGATAGCACAGGAGCTCGATCGTGCAAATCAGGAGCGCCGTCATACCGAGACGCGCATCCTGTTCGAGGCCGAGGCGCAGGTAGCTGCGCTGGGGGAGAGGCCAGCGTATGTCCTCGCCGGCGAGGGTTGGCACCCGGGGGTGATCGGCATCGTCGCCTCGCGCCTGGCTGATCGCCATCACCGTCCGATCGTGATGATCTCACTCGATGGCGAGCGCGGCCGCGGTTCGGGGCGCAGTATCGAGGGCTTCGACCTGCTCGGCGGGCTGCAGGACTGCGCTGCGCACCTCGCTCGCCACGGTGGCCACCGCGCCGCTGCGGGCCTCGAGCTCGAGCGCTCGTGCCTGGAGGCGTTCAGAGAGGCCTTTGTGGCTCACGCGCAGCAGATACTGAGCGCCGAGCAGCTGGTGCGCGGCGAGCGCGTCGACGCAGTGCTGGAATGTCATGAACTGGGGATGGTCCTGGCCGAGGAGCTGCAGACGCTCGCCCCCTTCGGCGCGTCCAACCCGACTGTGTCTCTGCTCGTGCGAGGCGCCACCCTGAGTGACCGCCGCCCGATGGGCGAGGGCCGCCACCTGCGTTTCACCGTGCTGAGCTCCGATGGCGCGCGGGCGCGGGCGGTCGCCTTCGGCAACGGGGGGCGTCTGCCGGTCGCTGAGGAGGTATTGGCCGATGCGACCTTCACGCTGGAGGTCAACGAATGGAAGGGCGTAAGCGAACCGCGACTGCTGCTACGCCACGCCCAACCCGCTGGGGATCAGGCCAAGCGGACGGAGGTTGCCGCCGTGCCGGCGGCCGAACTCGCCCTGTTCGCGCTTCCCTAGGCGTTCATCCGCTTCAATCGGGTTGCGCCGTCCCCTACCCTTTGTTATATGGCGATCCCCAAGGACCCCAAGCGCCCATCCGTCGCCGACGGTAGCGACGTGGCTTTGAGCACTGCGCCCGAGCCCCGCCCGCCGTATCCCGTCGCGCTCAATGAGTTCGAGCGCAGGCTGCTGGGGGACCTGTTCGCGATCGTCGCCGAGCACGCCGCCGACTCCACGGTGGAGATTGATCGCGCGCGCGTGGAGGAGGCGTTCATCTTCGCCTGCGAGCACCACGCGGCACAGCGCCGGCGCTCGGGCGAGGATTTCATTGTGCATCCCGTTGGGGTGGCGCGCATCTGCGCCGGCATGCGCCTTGACACCGACACGCTGTGCGCCGCGCTGCTGCACGACACCGTCGAGGACACCTCAGCCTCGATCGAGGAGGTCCGCGAGCGCTTCGGTGAGGAAATCGCCCAGATCGTCGACGGCGTGACCAAGCTCACCGGCATCACCTTCTCCTCGCGCGACGAGGCTCAGGCTGAGAACTACCGCAAGATGATGGTGGCGATGGCCACCGACGTAAGGGTCATCTTGATTAAGCTGGCCGACCGCCT
>DATBPO010000009.1:0-4903 GCA_036561265.1 Solirubrobacteraceae bacterium
ACGCTTGAGAAACGCAGCGACAGCCTTTGGAGTGTCTCCGCGGGGATCCACCGATACAGCGATGATCTGAGTCTTGGCACGCTGCTGTGGGCTCATCATGCTCTGAGCCACTCGCAGGTTGGAGGTGATCAGCGGGCAGACGTCAGGACAGTTGGTGTAGAGGAAGGTGATGAATAGAGCCTTCCCGCGGTACTGGCCGATATTGATGCTCTGGCCGAGGTAGTTGCGCAGCGCTAGCGCAGGTGCGAGCTTGGGCGGCGAGGCTTCCGAGCCACGAAAGCTCGCTGAGCTGACGGTGCTGACATTGCCCGGCAGCTGCTGGCTTGAACTGTTGCCACCTTGAGTCAGAAGCGCAATGCCACCGGCAATTATGAGGATCGCGACGAGTGCAAGCAGCAGGCGCGGATCAAAGCCCCTGCCCGGCGGTGAAGGCGCCGGCTCTGGCGGCTGCGTAGAGTCCATTAGAGGGCGAACTTAGCGCATCCGGTGCGCCCTGAGCGTCGGCAAGAAACGTTGCACTCCTTCCCATGTGATGCAAATTGCAGGGGAACCTGGTACGGTCCCGCCTGTTCGTGCCGAATTCTCCTCCCCACGGGGAAGAGGAGCGGGGGACCCAAATGTTGCCTTGTCAAAGGCGGCGGGGGCGAATCGCCACTTGTGTGGCGTAGCGTACGTACGCGAGCCCGACAGCTAACCCCGTAGGCGCCCAGAGACATTCAGAAAGGACGCTACGCATGTCGGGATACCCGCGTGATCTTGCTGCGCTTGAGTTGTGGGACACATCACTGGAGCGGTCGCGTTCGCGCCGTCAACGCTCAGGTGGCGCTCGCAAGCCTCTGAGCACCTCGACAAGCTCGTTGATCGAGGCACGCAACCGTTTGCGTCGGGATCTTTCTGACAGCGAGCCGTGGGAGCTCTCTCTGGGCCGCTCGCGGGCGCGCCGCCGTGCGGAAGAGCTGCGCTTCGTACCGGCCACCTCGCGTGCCAAGCGCATCTCGTTGGGCGCCCTGGCAGCGCTCACCGCAGGACCAGCTTCGGGTCTCGCCAGCGCCAGCGGGACATCCGGCCCTGTGAGCCTACCCTCCGCGCCGATGCCGCCCACCACCACTGAACACACGATCGTGCTGAGCAGCGGCAGCGAAGGACGCCAGGTGCGCCTGCTGCAGGCCGCGCTGGGCATCGCGGCCGATGGCATCTTCGGCCCGCAGACCGAAGCGGCGGTTAGGCAGTTCCAGGCCAGCCGCGGACTGGCGGTGGATGGGGTCGTGGGACCAGCAACGAGCGGCGCACTGGCCAGCAACGCCCCGCCGGTGGTCTCCAGCGAAGACGTGCTCGACCAGCTCAGCGCGGGCGCCTACCGCACGAACGCAGGCGCAGCAGGCGCAGGCGCAGCGACAAACACGACCGGCACCTCTGTGGAGGCGACGGCGAGCGCGGCACAGCTTGCACAGCCCGCGCGTGCCGCCGCGGCGGAAGGGGAAGAAACCGCGCAGCCGAGCAAGGCGCCGAGCGTCGATCCGATCGTTCGCCTGCAGGAACGGCTGCACGTGCACGCCGACGGGGAATTCGGACCTGAAACGGAGGCCGCCATCCGTCACCTGCAGGCCAGCGAGGGCCTAGAAGTGGACGGCGTCGTCGGCCCGGCCACATGGAAGGCAGTTGGCGTGAGCAGCCACGAACTGATCGAACCACCAGCTTCGGCGCTTCCCCATCGCGCCCATCACCGACATGCCTCGGTGCGCGCACATGCCGCGGACACGGCGGACACCTCCGGCTCGGCCGGCGGCGAATCATCCACGAGTGGCTCCTCGGGCAGGACGACGGCGAGCGGCAATCCGGTGGTTCGTTTGCAGCAGGCGCTGCACCTGCAGGCCGACGGCGACTTCGGGCCGGAAACCGAGGCAGCGGTGCGCAGCCTGCAGGCACGCCACGGCCTCACGGTGGACGGCGTCGTGGGACCAGCGACGTGGAGCGCGCTGGGTGTGAGCGGACAGCGCACGCTGCATCCCCCCCACGCCCACAGCACGGCCTCCTCGGGTAGTTCCAGCAGCAGCTCGGCGGGCGAAGGCGTGGTGGCTCGCGTGATTGCGGCGGCCAATGAAATCGCCACACGGCCATACGTGTATGGCGGCGGGCACGGCTCCTTCCAGTCCTCGGGCTATGACTGCTCGGGATCGGTGTCCTATGCGTTGCACGGCGGCGGCCTGCTGAGCTCTCCCGAGGACTCAAGCGCGCTGGAGTCCTACGGCGAGGCCGGCCCGGGTAGTCACATAACAATCTACGCCAATGCCGAACACGCCTTCATGGTGATAGACGGCCGGCGTTTTGACACCGTGGCGCAGCAGGAGAGCGGCTCGCGCTGGTCGAGCTCGATGACCTCGACGGCCGGCTACGTGGTGCGCCACCCGGCAGGGCTATAGAGCGCCTTTCATCGGCAAGCGGTAAAACGCTCTCACCCGATAGGGCGGTAAAGCGCTCTCACCCGACAGGTTTCCTAGAGCGCACTCGGGCGCCAGCCCGAGAGTTGTATCCCTGGCGCAGCCTAGCCTCCTCTCCTTGGCAATCGCAACGGAGATGGAGAGGCCATGCTGGCTCGCGCACAGACGTTCACGATCGAAGGACTACAAACCCGCAGGGTGGCCGTAGAGGTTGACATCCGCGGCGGCCTGCCCAACTTCGCGATCGTGGGTTTGGCCGACGCCGGGGTGCGCGAGGCGCGTGAGCGCGTGCAGGCGGCGATCCTCAACTCGGGCTACGAATTCCCCGCGCGGCGCATCACGGCCAACCTCGCCCCGGGGGATGTGCCCAAGGCAGGCCCCGGCTTCGACTTGGCCCTGGCGTGTGCCGTGCTGGCGGCCAGCGGTCAGCTTCCGATCGAGCGGCTGACAAGCCATGCGCTGTACGGCGAGCTGTCACTTGACGGCGAAGTGCGCCCCTGTCACGGCTCGCTGGCGATCGCCCAGGCCACGTGGGAGGCAGGAATGTCGGCCCTGGTGCTGGCTCCGGAGCGGGCGCGCGAGGCAAGCCTGGTCGAGGGCCTGAGCATTCTCGCGGCGCGCAGCCTGCAGAGCGTGGTGCGCGTGCTGAACGGCGGTGCAGGCGATGCCGTCGCGCCTGCGTCGCGTTCGCTGCGGCGCCACGAGGATGAGATGGGCCCGGGCGCTGAGCCTGACCTGGGCGATGTTCGCGGCCAGCGCCAGGCCGTCCGCGCGCTGTTGGTGGCAGCCGCGGGTGCGCACAACGTGCTGACGTGCGGTCCTCCGGGGACGGGCAAGACGATGCTCGCGCAGAGGCTGCCTTCGATCCTGCCACCGCTCACGCGCGGCGAGGCAATCGAAGTGACGAGAATCCACAGCATCACCGGCAATATGAGCGGCGAGGAGCTGGTGCGCACGCGTCCTTTTCGCTCGCCCCACCACTCGGTCACAACCGCTGGTCTGATCGGCGGCGCGTCGCGCGGCTGGGTGGGCGAGGTTGTGCTGGCGCATAACGGCGTGCTGTTCCTGGATGAGCTCTCGGAGTTCTCGCGCACGGCTCTGGAGGCCCTGCGCCAGCCGCTGGAGGATGGGCGCGTTGCGATCGTGCGAGCGCAGCACTCGGCGGTCTACCCGGCGCGGCTGATGCTGGTGGCAGCGACCAACCCCTGTCCCTGCGGGTATCTGGGCGAGGCCGAACGCTGCCGCTGTAGTGAAGCCGAGCTGCTGCGCTATCGCCGCAAGCTGAGCGGCCCGCTGCTCGATCGGATCGACCTGATGGCAAGTGTGGAGCGACCCAGTGCAAGTGAACTGCGCGAGCCGCCCATGACGAGCTCTCGGGAGGCACGCGAGCGAGTTCTGCTGGCACGCGAGCGCCAGACGGCGCGCCTGCGGGATGAGGGCGTGGTGGCAAACGCCCAGATGGACGTGAGCATGCTGCGCCGCCACGTCGCCTTGGACGAGAGCGGTGTACAGCTGCTGCGCGAGGTACAGGAGCAGGACGTATTGAGCGCCCGCGGCCAGCATAGGCTGCTGCGCGTCGCACGCACGGTGGCTGATTTGGAGGGCAGCGAGCGCACGCGCGGGCAGCATCTCGCCGAGGCCATGGGCTGGCGTCCGGAGGCCGCGCTCCAGAGCAGGCGCGTGGCATGAGCGGCGCGGCGATGGGCAGCGCAGTGATGAGCAGCGCAGTGATGAGCAGCGCGGCGATGAGCGCGGACGCGATTGACCGCGAGGACCTTCGCTTTCCCGCTGCGCTGAGCCAGCTGCGACGGCCACCATCCGTGCTTTATGTGGCAGGCGGAGCGGATCGGCTGGCGCGCCTGCTGAGCGAGCCGGCGGTGGCGATCGTGGGGACACACAAGGCCACGGACTACGGCATGGAGACGGCTCGCGGCCTGGCGCGCGGTCTTGCCGCGAGCGGCGTGACCGTTCTCGGCGCTCTGGCGGAGGGCATTCCGGCAGCGGCACATATGGGCGCGCTCGAGGTGGACGGGCCGACGGTGACAGTCATGCCAGGCGGCGCAGATGTCTGCTACCCCGCCACTCGCAGAGCGCTGTACGAGCGACTGCGCACGGTGGGCTGCGCCGTATCAGAGCATCCGTGGGGCTGTGGCATGGGCCGCTGGTCGCACATTGCTCGCATCCGGGTCCTCGCGGGGCTGGCGCAGATGGTGATCGTGGTGGAGGCCGAGGAGCGGCCGACCGCGCTCGCTGCGGCACGTCTTGCAACGAGCCTGGGCCGAACCGTGGGAGCCGTACCGGGCCGTGTGAGCTCGCCCGTCTCGCAAGGCCCCCACGCGCTTCTGGCCGACGAAGCCCGGCTCGTCCGAGGCCCACAGGACGCACTCGATGCTCTCTACGGTATCGGCGCCAAACAGCCTCCGGCGCGAGAGGTCGTCCTCGCGCATGACCTGCAGGAGATACTT
>DATBPO010000010.1:0-2533 GCA_036561265.1 Solirubrobacteraceae bacterium
GTCGGCGAGGGCCTCGCGCTAACGGGGCGCGTCGTCACGGCCGCGGCGGCCATCATGATCTGCGTATTCCTGTCCTTCATGCTCGGCGAAAATCGGGTGATCAAGGAGTTCGGCCTGAGCCTCGCCTCGGCCGTCTTCCTCGACGCCGTAGTGGTGCGCTGCCTTTTGCTGCCCGCGGTGCTGTCGATCCTCGGCGATCGCACATGGCAGATCCCGGCGTGGCTGGATCGCGTCCTGCCGCACCTGAACATCGAGGGCGCCAGCGCCACGATCGCCGTCGCGGCGGCACCCGAGGATCACGAGGATTCCTCCGCCAACGGATCGCGGCCCGCGCGCGAGAAGGTCGGCGGGGGAGTCGAGGGCTGAGCCGCCCGGTGGGGCGGGCCCTGCAGGCCCTCCTCTGTTGCGCGCTCGGTGGTCTGCTCAGCCTGCTGGGGGCCAGTGCACCCGCCTACGCGACGCCCGTCGCCTCAGCGCCGCACCCCACGGCACTGCTCCTGTTCCTGCCTGCGCGCTCGAATGCGATCGAGACGGAGCTGGCTTCGGTGCTCTCGCTCTCCACCGGCCTGATGAGCGCCACGCAGGGCAACTACATCACTGCCCAGCTGTTGCTTGACATCACCCAGGGAGCCCGTGTCTCCTACTCCGCCTATGCCCCGGCGCGACCGCCGGCGATGTCGCTCGCTGGAGATCGGATCAGCAACTGGCCTCGTGCGGTCAGACGAGCCTCGGGTGCGCCGCAGATCCTGCAGCCGGGACTTCTCTCCTCCGCCATACCCAGCGGCGCAGCTTACGCCGGCACCGCCGGAGAAGACCACCTGGACAGCCTCCTGGCGGCCGACCGCACGGGCCACATCGCCGCCGTCTCGCTTGGCCCCGCCGCCACATTGCCCGCGCGGATCGCTCGTCTGAGCGGGCGTTATGCGCTAGTCGTCGCCGACCTGCCCGCCGGTTCCGCCGGCATAGCGCAGCTGCGTGTGCTCGCCTCTGACCGTCGTTCCAACCAGCTGCTGCTGGTCGTGCAGCGTGCCCCAGATGAGCGCGGCTACGAACTGCTGTGGACATCGGTGGCGGGACTTGGCGGCGGCCGTGCGCTCACCTCTTCGACCACCAACCAGCAGGGACTGGTAGCAGCGATCGATATCGCACCCACGATCCTGCACCACCTTGCCCGTCCGATTCCGGCGGCGATGCGCGGCGAGCCGATACGCACGGATGGCACCTTCGATGGCTCCTACCTGCGCACATTGAAGGCCCGCCTGGCGGTCGTGTATTCGCGTCGCCTACCGGCGTTGGCTTGGCTGCTGGTGGCTTGGGCTGCGCTGATGATTGCATCACTGCTGCCCATCCCCCGTGCCCTGCGCCGTGACGCCGGCGGCCGCGACCCCGCAGCAATGCGCGAGGACCCCGCCCGCCGCCGCGCCGCTGCGATGCGGGTGGGCGCGCTGGCGCTGCTGTGGACGCCGGCGGCGGAGCTGCTGCCGGCGGCGCTGGCACCGAGCCGCACGGTGGAATACGTGATGCTGGTGCTCAGCTGCTTCATCCTTGGCTTCGTGAGCGACCGCACCATCCCCTGGCCGCGCGCCCCGCTGGCCCCCGCGCTCGCGGCAATCCTCGCCCTGAGCGCCGACGCGCTGCTGCACACACAGCTGTTGATCCGCTCGCTGCTCGGCCCGAACCCGATCTACGGCGCGCGGTTCTATGGCATCGGCAACGAGCTGAAGTCTGCGCTGGCAGTGCTCACGTTCGCGGCGGTGGCGGCGTGGCTGTACCCGGCAGAGCGCGGCCGGCGGGCGGCGACGACGATGGCACTGGCGGGCATCGCGCTGGCGATCATCGAGGGCTCGGCGCGCATCGGGGCGGGCGTGGGCGGGGTGATCCTGGTGAGTGCTGGCACGGCGGTGGCGAGCGTAATGCTGCTGCCGGGACAGCTGACGCGCCGGCGCGCGCTGGCGATCCTGATCGCGCCGGCCGCGGGGCTCCTGGCGCTGGCGGCGCTTGATCTGGCGACGGCGCATGGCTCGGGACACTTCACGGGGAGCATCTTGCATGCGCGCTCAACGGGCGACGTGCGCGATGTGATCGAACGCCGCTACGGCGCGGCGTATGAAGAGCTGAAGCACGGCGCGATGCCGGTGGCCACCGCGCTCGCCCTGATCGCAGCCGCCATCGGCGTGCGCCGTCGCGAGCGCCTGCTTGAGCCGGTGGGCGGCGATCCGGCTTGGCTGGCGGCGCTGGCTGGCGGCCTCGCGGCGGGCGTGGTGGGGGCGCTGAGCGAGGACTCGGGTCCGGTGCTGTTCGTCGTCGCGGTGTTCGTGTTGATCTGCGTGCTGGGCTACCTGTGGGGACGGCCGCTGCGGGATGCACCGGGCGCACCCCGCGGCAGTTAACGAGTTAACGTCTAGACCAATTTTTGGCCGATGACCGTCATCGTTTGTTTCAATACCGCTTCTTTCGTGCCTGTAACTCCAGGGCAAGTGCCTGAGGTAGTGTCGGTGATCCCAGGCACATTCTCAGTAAGTATCCAGTTTTC
>DATBPO010000011.1:0-6830 GCA_036561265.1 Solirubrobacteraceae bacterium
GCCGATCAGCGCCGGCGAGCGCAGCGACTGAAGCCGCGCTCCCATGCCCGGGATGTGCAGCCAGAGAGCGCCGATCAGCTGACTGCGCGCCGGGTGCTCGAAGTCGACGAAGTTGTTGTTATCGCCCTTGAACACATACCGATCGCCGGCGCGCGCGACGATCCGGTGCAGCACGATCGTGTGGAAGGTTCTGCTGTTGTAGGCGACGATTTCGCCGACGTTGTAGGTGCCACGGCTGCGCACCAGCGCCAGATCGCCCGAGTGGAAGCGGGGCTGCATGCTGATCCCGTCGGTCACCACGTAGCTGGTGGAGCCGCCGAGACCGGTCGGGGCGAGGTAGAACCACAGGCATGCGAGGGCGATCAGTCCGAGACTGCTCGAGAGAAGCTTCTTGGCGTGACGGTTTCTCATGATGGGGCTGGGCGCGGGGCGGCCGTAGCGCCGCCCCGCATGGCCCAGTGGTGCTGCTATTCGATGGTTACTGTGCCGCTGCTGACGGCAGCGACTGACAACTTCAGACCGGCTCCGTCGGCGACGGGATTCGCGAAGGTGCAGGTGACGACGTTTTCGCCTCCTACCGCTGCCCCACAGTCAGACCAGTCGGCCAGCACTGGATTGGCTGCGCTCAGGGCGACCTGAACGTCCGAGGCGGGCTTGTTGACATGGAAGGTGACTCCGAGCATCGTCAACCCGTCTGCGCTGAAGCGGTAGTTGGCCGGCGATTCGACCGTGTAGCCGCTCACTTCGGCGGCGCCAGCGCCCGCCGAGTGGGCCGCAACCGTGTTACTCGCGGTGAACGCGTAAACGCCCACCGCCAATGTGCATGCAAGTCCGAGTGCAACCAGGCCCGTGAGCTTGCGCTTACGGCCGGTGGCGCTACGCCTGCCGATGTACTTGAACACGTCAGATTCTCCTTTTGAATAGTGGACACTGGCGTGTCCTTCCTCCGGATATCGACTACCCTTTAGAACGTCTTTAGCTGTTTGGGCCGGCTGCAAGCGTCTGTGCGCCGGGGGTCTCCGCTAGCCTGGCGGGCGTGTCAGCACCGACCCCTGCCGCGCTTTTGCGTACCCCCCTGTTCCAGCGCCACCAGGCCGCCGGCGCCAAGCTCGTGCCCTTCGCCGGGTGGGAGATGCCCGTGCAGTACGCAGGCATCCGCGAGGAGCACATGGCCGTGCGCGAGGACTGCGGGGTCTTCGACGTCTCGCACATGGGGGAGATCGAGACCTCGGGGAGACAGGCTTTGAATCTGCTGCAGCGGCTGCTCTCCAACGACCTCGCCAAGATCCCCCGCGGCGGGGCGCAGTACAGCGTGCTCTGCCGCGAGGACAGCGGCGTGCTCGATGATCTCTTCACCTATCGGCTTGGTGAGCAGCGCTATCTGACTGTCACCAATGCCGCCAATCACGCGCAGGATCTGGCGTGGTTCCTAGCGCACGCCTCGGGCTTTGACGTGCAGATCGAAGACCGGCTGCACGACTACGCCATGCTCGCCGTGCAGGGACCCAAGGCGCGAGGGATCGTTGGCACACTCGCCGAGCAGTCGCTGCCCGCGCGTATGACAGCTGCGCCGGGCCGAGTCGCGGGCGTCGATGCGCTCGTCTGCGGCACCGGCTACACCGGCGAGGACGGCATCGAGCTGCTACTCGCGCCTGGCGATGCTCCTGCGCTCTGGGATGCCCTGCTCCTGGCCGGTGCCACGCCCGCCGGGCTCGCCGCGCGCGACACCCTGCGCCTGGAGGCCTGCTTTCACCTCTACGGCAACGACCTCTCACTCGATCGCAACCCCATCGAAGCCGGCTTGGGTTGGTGCTGCAAGGAGGACACCGGCTTCATCGGCGCTGAGGCCGTGCGCGCGCTGCGCCAGGCCGGACCGGCCGAAAAGCTCGTCGCCTTCGCGCTCGACGGTCCCGGCATCGCGCGGCAGGGCAACCCCATCATGGGCGGCGGCGTCGTCACCAGCGGCACCCTCTCGCCCTGCCTGGACATCGGCATCGGGCTGGCCTACGTTCCCGCCCAGCGCGCCACCATCGGCACTCAGCTGGAGATCGATGTGCGCGGTCGCGTACGCTCCGCGACTGTGTGCACCAAGCCATTCGTGGCCAAGAGCTCCGGCTGAGCGGCGCCTCAAACAGGCATCGCTGAGCGGCCGCTGTAATCCGTGGCAAAGCCTTAGAGTGCCGACACGCGGCCAACACCGGACCGGCCCTGCCGGTCCTCCTTAAAAAATCCTTTCCCCCGAGTCCCAGGAGCGAGCATGGCTGAGGCAAGCTACCCCGATGACCTCCTCTACCACGCCGAGCACGACTGGGCGCGCATCGAAGACGACGAGGCCGTGCTGGGCATCACCTGGTACGCGCAGGATCTGCTCGGCGAGGTCGTGTTCTTCGAGGCCCCGCCCGTGGGGACCGTGCTGACGCAGGACGAGCCCTACGCGGAGGTCGAGTCCGTGAAGGCCGTCTCCGATGTCATTGCGCCGCTCTCCGGGGAGATCGTGGCGATCAACGAGGCCCTCGCCGACGGGCCGCAGGCGATCAACGATGACCCCTACGGGGACGGCTGGCTCGTGCGCGTGCGGCTGGCCGATCCCGGTGAGCGCGACTCGCTCATGGATGCCGCCGCCTACACAGCCACATTGGGCGGCTAGGCTCAGAGGTCTTGAGCCGCTACACCGCCACCACCCCCGCTGACTTGCAGGCGATGCTTGACGCCATCGGCGTCGGCTCCGTGCAGGAGATCTTCGAGCGCCAGATTCCTGAGCCCGTGCGGCTGGGACGGTCGCTGGAGCTGCCCCCGGGGATGCCCGAGCAGGATGTCTATGAGCACCTGCGCGCGCTCGCCGCACGCAACGTCAGCGCCGAGGATGAGCTCTGCTTTCTCGGCGCCGGCATGTATGACCACTACGTGCCAGCGCTCGTTGACATGCTCATGGAGCGCTCCGAGTTCCTCACCCCCTACACGCCCTACCAGCCCGAGATCTCCCAGGGGGGGCTGCAGGTCATGTTCGAGTACCAGACCGCCATCTGCGAGCTCACCGCGCTGCCCGTCTCCAACGCCTCCGTGTACGAGGGGCCCTCGGCGGTGGCCTCCGCTGGCTACATGGCGCGGCTGCACAATGGCCGCTCGCGCTTCGTCGTCTCCGCCGGCCTTCATCCCCACTCCATCGCCACCCTGCGCACCTACGCGCACGGCTTCGGTGTGGAGGTCGTGGAGGTGCCGCTGCGCGAGGGCGTCACCGACCCCGACGCCTGGGCCGGGGCGATCGATGAGGATGTCAGCGCCGTCTTCTTCGCTCAGCCCAACTTCTATGGGGCCGTCGAGGACGCCGCCGCGCTCAGCGCTCTCGCCACGGCAGCGTGCGAGAAGCCGCCCGTGGTCATCGCGCAGGTCGATCCCCTGACGCTCGGCATCCTCGCGCCGCCCGGTGACTGCGGCGTCGATGTCGCCGTCGGTGAGGGGCAGTCGCTCGGCAATCGCCTCGACTTCGGCGGGCCCTCCTTCGGCTTCTTCGCCGCGCGCGAGGAGTTCCTGCGGCGCATGCCCGGGCGCATCGCCGGTGAGACCCGCGATGTGGATGGGCGCCGCGGCTTCGTCCTCACCCTGCAGACCCGCGAGCAGCACATCCGCCGCGCCAAGGCCACCTCCAACATCTGCACCTCCCAGGCGCTCAACGCGCTCGCCGGCGTCGTCTATCTGAGCTGGCTCGGCCGGCGGGGGATCGTCGAGCTCGGCGAGCTCGTGCTGGCGCGCACCCACTACGCCCGCCAGGCCTTGACTGCGCTGGATGGTGTCGAGGCGCTGCATCCCATCTCCCAGCCCGTCGTGCGCGAGTTCGCGCTGCGCCTCGATGCCGATGTGGGAGCCGTCAGGGAGCGTTGTGCCGCGCACGGCGTCAATCCCGGCGCCGACCTCTTCGCGCTCACTGGACGCGCGGAGGATCGCGGCGGACTTCTCGTGGCCATCACCGAGCGGCGCACCCGTGCTGACATCGACCGGCTTACCGACATCCTGGGCGCCGCCGTAGCCAGCGAGCGCCAGGAGCAGGCGGTGGGAGCGTGAGCGCCGCTGCCGCTCCACCCAGCGGCTCGCAGCTAAGCGAGACCCCGCTCCAGCGCGAGCCCGCCGTGACCATCTTCGAGCGCGGAGCGCCAGGGCGCCGCGCATTCCAGTGCCCCGCCCTGGATGTCCCCGCCGTCTATCCCACAGAGCTGCTGCCCGCGCACTTGCGCCGCGCCGCGCCTCCCGCACTGCCCGAAATCTCAGAGCCCGAGATCGTGCGCCACTACGTGCGACTCTCAAAGCGCAACTTCGACCTGGACTCGGGCTTCTACCCGCTGGGCTCGTGCACGATGAAGCACAATCCGCGCCTGCACGAGCGCGTCGCCGCGCTGCCCGGCCACGCCCGTCTGCACCCCCTGCAGGACCCCGCGCGCGCGCAGGGGGCACTTGAGCTGATGTGGAATCTCCAGGGCGCGCTCGCGGAGGTATCGGGGTTGCCGCACGTCTGCCTGCAGCCCTCCGCTGGCTCGCACGGCGAGCTAGCCGGCGTGCTCCTCACGCGCGCCTACCACGAGGACCGCGGCGAGACGCGCCACAAGGTGCTCACACCCGACACCTCGCACGGCACCAATCCAGCCACCGTCACCATGGCCGGCTTCGAGGTCGTCGCCCTCGCCACCAACCCAGACGGGGGCATAGATCTGGACGATCTGCGCGCCAAGGCCGATGGCGATGTCGCCTGCCTCATGCTCACCAATCCCAACACCCTCGGCCTCTTCGATCCCAATATCGTCGAGATCGCCGAGATCGTGCACGGCGTCGGCGCCACCCTCTACTACGACGGCGCCAATCTCAATGCCGTCATGGGCCTCTCCCGCCCGGGGGACATGGGCTTTGACATCGTGCACTTCAACCTGCATAAGTCCTTCACCCAGCCACACGGCGGCGGCGGGCCGGGGTCGGGGCCGATCGCCGTGTCCGAGCGCATCGCGCCGTACCTGCCGGTGCCCGTTATCGTGCGCCGCGAGGACGGTAGCTTCGATCTCGACGAGGATCGCTTCAAGTCGATCGGGCGCCTGCGCGGCTTCCAGGGCAACTACGGCTGCTTCGTGCGCTCCTACGCCTACATCTGCTCACTCGGGGCAGAGGGACTGAAGGACGCCTCCGAGACAGCCGTGCTGAACGCCAACTACCTACTCGCCCGTCTACAGCAGGCCGGCGTCGCCGAGTATCTGCCGCTCGCCTACGGCAAGCTCTGCCTGCACGAGTTCGTTCTCTCCGGCGGCCCCATGAAGCGCGAACTCGGCCTCAAGACTCTGGATCTCGCCAAGCGCCTGCTCGATCACGGCTTTCACCCGCCCACCGTCTACTTCCCGCTGCTCGTGGAGGAGGCGCTGATGGTGGAGCCCACCGAGACAGAGACGCGCGAGACGCTCGACGCCTTCGCTGCGGCCATCGCCGCGATTCTGCGCGAGGCCGCCGAGGATCCTGAGATTGCGCGCAATGCCCCCTACACCACGCCGGTACGGCGTCTGGACGAGGTCGCCGCGGCAAAGCACCCGGTCATTCGGCAGGCGCTCTAGCCCGATGCGCATCTTCTCCGGCATCCAGCCCACCGGCAGCAAGCACCTGGGCAACTACATCGGCGCTATCTCCCAGTACGTCGAGGGCCAGGACCGCGGCGAGGCTCTCTACTGCATCGTTGACCTGCACGCCACCACCGTCCCCTACGACCCCGCCGAGCTGCGGCGCAGCCTGTATGACCTCACCGCGCTGCTGCTCGCCGCGGGCCTTGATCCCGAGCGCTGCATCCTCTTTCGCCAGGGCGACGTGCAGGAGCATACCGAGCTCTGCTGGCTGCTCTGCTCGGTGACCGAGCTGGGGCGCCTACAGCGCATGCACCAGTTCCGCGACAAGTCCCTCGTCCACCGCGAGCTCGTCTCCGCCGGCCTGCTCCTCTATCCGGTGCTGCAGGCCGCCGACGTGCTCGCATACCGTGCGCACGAGGTGCCCGTGGGCGAGGACCAGCGCGAGCATCTTGAGCTCATGCGCGACGTCGCCCGCCGCTTCAACGCCCGCTTCGGCAACGGCGAGGAGGTGCTGGTGGTGCCCGAGCACCGCATCCCCGCGGTGGGTGCGCGCATCATGGACCTCCAGGCGCCCGAGCGCAAGATGTCAACAACGGGCGGCACCGAGCAGGGCACCGTGCTCGTGCTCGATCCCCCTGCCGTGATCGAGAAGAAGCTCAAGAGCGCCGTAACCGACTCCGGCAGCGAGATCAGGCGCGATCCGCAGAAGCCGGGCATCTCCAACTTGATCGACATCCTCGCCGCCGTGCGCGGCGTGGCGCCCGAGGCGGTCGAGGCGGAGTTCGCCTCCGCGCGCTACGGCGAATTCAAGCTCGCCGTTGCCGCTGCCGTGGTTGAGTACCTACGGCCCGTGCGCGAGCGCTATGAGCAGCTGCGCGCCGATGAGCCCGAGCTCGAGCGCATCCTTGCGCGGGGTGCGGACAAGGCCCGTGCGATCGCCGCGCAGACGCTCGCCGACGTGCGTGAGCAGATGGGCGTGGGGCCGCCCCGTCTCCTCCAGGCGCTACCTTGAGCGCCATGAGCATCGCCTCCCTCGACCTCGACCTCGATGTCTTCACTGGCCCCTTCGACCTGCTGCTCACGCTCGTCCTGCGCGAGGAGATCGACCTCTTCGAGCTGCAGCTCGCGGACGTGGTGCTCGCCTCCCTCGACCACCTCGAGTCCTCCGGGCAGCTCGACCTGGAGAGCGCCACCGAGTTCATCGTGCTCATCGCCGCGCTGCTCGAGCTCAAGTCGCGCCTC
>DATBPO010000012.1:0-7608 GCA_036561265.1 Solirubrobacteraceae bacterium
GAAGGATGGCCTACTGCTTCCCTTTGAAGGGTACGGGACTCCTTGGAGGCTGAGCGACGACGGCAGGCGAGAGTATGAGACGCTTCGACACGAGAGTAGCCTTGATGACCCGCTCGTGAACTTCAGGCCGAAGGACAGCTCGGACTACGTGGCTTATGTGGAGGGGCGTGAACTGATCAAGCGACGCTCGCACGAGGCGCTCATCACGGACTTCGGCGCATGGTGTGCCAATCTCGACTTCGAGGTTGATACAACGGTGCACCCTCGCGATCTCGTACTGCGCCGATCTGGAGAGGAATGGTTGGTCGAGGCGAAGGTCCTCTACATGGGTAATGCGACGGGCGCGGTTCGTGCTGCCTTGGCACAAATCCTCATGTATCGCTTTTTTCTGTACCAAAGGCGTCGACCCAGACTCCTCGCTCTCTTCAGCGAGCCAGTTGGTGGCGCCTATGTCGCGTTTCTGGATTCGCACGACGTAGCAACCGTGTGGCGCGCAGATGATGGTCGTTGGTCGGCCTCATCGACTGCGGTGGCGTTTGAATACGGGAGCGGGAGGTCAAAGCGAAGCGCCGGGGTGAGGACACATGTCCGCGCCGCGCCTCATGATGGCGCCGTGCCCCGCGTCAGCTTCTTCTACGGCATCGTGATCACGATGTATTTCTACGACCACCAGCCGCCCCACTTCCATGCGCAGTACGCCGAGCACCACGCGGTGATCGCGATTGATGGGGCGAAGGTGCTCGTTGGCGAACTGCCGGGCCGTGCGCTGAAGCTTGTGGCAGAGTGGGCGGCCCTCCATCGTGAGGAGCTCGAAGCCGATTGGGAGCGCGTTAACGGTGGAACTGTTCCCGAGCCGATTGATCCGCTGCCATAAGATGAAGCGATGGTCTTCGTAACCGTGACATCGGTAGAGGTGCTCGGTCACTATCGACTCCGCCTCGGTTTCAGCGACGACAGCCGGCGCGACGTTGATCTCGTTGGAGAGTTGCGTGGCCCGATCTTCGAGCCGCTGGCCGATCCGGACTTCTTTGCGCAGGTACGGGTAGACGACGAACTCGGCACTGTCGTCTGGCCCAATGGTGCGGATCTCGATCCACTCGTGTTGCACGGTGACTTCGCGCCGGCCCAACGCCTCGTACATACTGTCAATCAGCGCGAGTGGAGCTAGCCGGGCTCGAACCGGCGACCTTCTGGCTGCCAGCCAGACGCTCTCCCAACTGAGCTATAGCCCCTAGGTCAGGGGGAAGTCTAGACGACGGGCGGGCTTACGGCCGGGCTGACGGGATCTGCGTTCAGCCTTCGCCCGGCAGGAACTCGGGCACTTCGAGCTCCTCGATGCCTCGCTCGCGTGGCTCGGCGCCGGGGACGGCCTGGTCGAGGCGGGCGGTCATGCTGCCGTGCGCCAAGCGTACGTCGCGCAGCAGGCGCTCGGAGTTGTTGCGCATCGAGACCGAGAGGTTGCGGAGGTTACGGGAGATCTCGCTGCCCTCGCGCTGCACTTCGCGTGCTATGGCGTGAGCGTCTTCGACGATCGCGCGGGCCTCGACGCGCGCGCTGGCTCGTATCTCGCGGATCTTCTGCTGGGTCTCACTGCGCTGATGTTCGGCTTCCCTGGCGCCCTCCGCGAGCAGCTCCTGCACCTGGGCTTGCGCCTCGTCGAGCTGGCGCTCGGCGCTCTCGCGGGCGTCCGTCAGGGTCTTCTCGGCCTCCTTGCCGGTCCTCGTCACGGTCCGCTGCACCTCGCTGTCTATGTCCTTGGAGATGCGCTCGGCCTCGCTGCGGGCATCGCCGAGGATCTGCTGTGCCTGGCTGCGCGCGTCGCTCAGGGCCTGCTCGGCCCGGCTGCACGCATTGGCGAGGGTCCGATCGGCCTGCTGCTGGGCGGCGCGGGTGGTCTCGTCGCGCATCGCGCCCACCGCTGCCAGCGCCTCGTTACGGGCCCTCTCGGCCTGCGCCTGGGCCGCCTGGAGGATCTCGCGGGCTTCCTCTTCAGCGGCCTCCACGCGGTTGGCCGCGGCGCGCTCGGCCTCGGCGATGCGCTCTCGGGCGCGCTCCTCCGCGTGCTCGCGCAACTCCCCCGCCGTGCGCTCGGCAGCGGCGATGATGCGCTCCACGCGTCTCGGTGCCTCCGCGGATGCCATTACGTCATGGTAAAGGTGCGCGCGGCATGGCAGGAAACGTGGGAAATCGGTCCTTGCGGACAGAGCGCGCTTGGGCGATGATCGCTGCAATGAACATCTCCTCCTCTTTCTCGCCCGCCGTCTCGCCGCCGCCCTTGCCGCCGCGCGAGGTGCTCATCGTGGTGTATCCCGGAGTGCAGAGCCTCGATCTCACCGGGCCGCTCGAGGTCTTTTCCGGCGCGCAGCTGCTGCTCGAGCTCGAGCCGGATGACGCCCGTCCCGGCTACCACGTCACGGTGCTCAGCGGTGACGGAGCGCCCATCGAGACCTCCAGCGGTCTCACAATCACCCCCGACACCAGCCTGAGCAACGCCCCCGCTGATATCGACACGCTGATCGTGGCGGGCGGCTACGGGTGTATCCACGCCAGTGAAGACCTCGCTTTGATCGACTGGCTCAGGCACGCATCGGCCGCCGCCAGGCGCACGGCCTCTGTATGCACCGGCGCCTTCCTCCTCGCCCAAGCGGGCCTGCTCAATGGGCGTCGCGCCACCACCCATTGGGCCTCCGCGCAGGAGTTGGCCAAGCGCTACCCCGCTGTCGAGGTGGACCCCGACCCGATCTTCCTGCGCGACGGTGATATCTGGACCTCTGCCGGAGTCACCGCCGGCATGGACCTCGCGCTGGCGCTCGTCGAGGAGGACCTCGACCGCGAGCTCGCCCTCACCCTCGCGCGCCACCTCGTGCTGTTCCTACGCCGCCCCGGCAACCAGTCGCAGTTCAGCGCCACCCTCGCAGCGCAGGAGCCCCAGCGCGAGCCCCTGCGCGAGGCCCAGCGCTACGCCGTCGAGAACCCCGCCGCCGATCTTTCCGTCGAGGCCATGGCCGAGCGCGCCCACCTCAGCCCGCGCCACTTCGCGCGCAGCTTCCGTGCCGAGGTGGGGGTCACGCCCGCCCGCTACATCGAGCACGTGCGCCTCGAGGCGGCTCGGCGGCGCCTGGAGGACACCTCTGACTCCGTCGGCGCCATCGCCGACAGCTGCGGCTTCGGCACACCCGAGACCATGCGCCGTGCCTTCTTGCGCGCCCTCGGCGTCGGCCCCGCCGAGTATCGCCGCCGTTTCCATACCCAGATCGGACCGGCCAGCGCGGCGGCTTGAGGCTCGGCCGCGCCAATCCGCCAGCCACCGGCCCCCACCCCTCTCAATCCCTTCCTCCCATCCCGTTCTAACGCATACACCCCCAGAGTAGGAGACCAGCCATGGACATCGCCATCCTCATTTACGACCGCCTCACTGCCCTCGACGCCGTCGGCCCCTACGAGGTGCTCAGCCGGCTGCCCGACTGCAAGACCACCTTCGTTGCGCAGAGTGCCGGCATCGTGCGCACCGACACTCGCATGCTCGCGCTCAGTGCCGATGCCGCGATTTCCGAGATGCCCTCGCCCGACATCCTGCTCGTCCCCGGCGGTCCCGGGCAGGCCGCGCTGATGGACGACGGCCCCGTGCACGAGTGGCTGCGCAAGGCGCACGAGACGAGCACCTGGACCACCTCCGTCTGCACCGGCTCGCTGATACTCGCCGCGACCGGCCTGCTGCGGGGCAAGCGCGCCACCAGCAACTGGCAGGCGTATGAGGAGCTCGGTCAGCTGGGCGCCGACGTCGTGCCTGAGCGCGTCGTCTTCGACGGCAAGATCGTCACCGCCGCGGGCGTCACCGCCGGCATCGACATGGCGCTCATGCTCGTGCAGCGCATCGCCGGGGATGAGCTCGCGCAGGCGATTCAGCTCGGTCTCGAGTACGACCCCCAGCCGCCCTTCGATGCAGGCTCGCCCGCGAAGGCGCCCGCGGAGATCGTCGAGGCGGTGCTCGCCTATTCGCGTTTTGAGGCCGCGGCGCGGTAGCAACGGCCTCGCCTCACTCTCCCTTCAGGATCGCAGCTCAGTAGCGACCACGGTGGCTTTCGACCGACCCTGCGCTCCGCTAATCTGATTCGTCGAGCCCTGTTCGATTAGGAGGAATGTAGATGTCGGTCGAGCCCACCCCGTCCACCAGAGCCGCGGAACTCAGCATCTTCGACGCGCGTGCCGGCGCTCGCGCGGAAAGCTCCACCTTCCTGCTCGGCCAGGTCATGTTCCTCGTTGCGATTGCTTTGGCTTTTGCCGCCGCCGGCACCTACCTTGGGCGCAACCTCAGCTTCGGCACCGCCCAGATCTGCTGGTTCGGCACGCTCGGCATGCTCATCGCGCAGATGTTCGTGCCCGCGCTGCGCGAGGGGCCTGTGGGCATGACCTGGATGTTCGGCCTCGCGCTGTTGGTTGGGCTCGGCATGGGACCCATGATCGCCCACTACGCCACCGTCGATCAGACCGCGCTCTACCAGGCCGCCGGCGGCACCGCGCTCACCGTCGGGATCATGGGTAGCTACGGCTTCGCCACCTCGCGCGACCTCATCCGCTGGATGCGCCCGCTCTTCTTTGCGCTCCTCGGCGTATTCGCCATCAGTCTCATCCTCATCCTCATCGGCAGTGGCGAACATCTCGTGCTCAACCTCGCGATCTACGCGATTGTCTCCGCCTATCTCGCCATCTACTTCCAGATCATCCGCCGACAGGCCACCGAGCGCGATGTCGTCTGGATCGCCACCGGCGTCTTCATCAACATCATCAACATCTTTCTCACTCTCCTGAGGATCTTCGGCAACGCCCGCTGAGTGTCCCGCTAACCTGCGCTCTTCGATGAGCGACGAGCGCCGCTACGAACCGCAGGAGATAGAGCCCCGCTGGCAGCAGCTGTGGGCGGATGAGCGTACCTGGGAGGTAACAAACGACGCCCGCGCCGGGACGCAGGCTGGGACGGGTGGCGCGCCGGCGGCTGGAGCCGAGGCGGGTGGGGCCGGCAGCGTGGGTAAGGCGCCCAAGTCCTACGTGCTCGAGATGCTGCCCTACCCCAGCGGCGAGCCCCACATAGGGCATCTCAAGTGTTATGCCGTCGGAGACGCCATCGCGCACTTCCATCGCCGCCTCGGGCATCGCGTGCTGCACCCCATGGGCTACGACGCCTTTGGGCTGCCCGCCGAGAATCACGCGATCAAGACCGGTGTGCACCCGCGCGAGTCCACCGCCGCCTCCATCGCCTCCTTCCAGCGCCAGTTCCGCTCCTGGGGTATCTCCATCGACTGGTCGCGCGAGCTCGGCACGCACGAACCGCGCTACTACCGCTGGACCCAGTGGATCTTCCTGCAGCTGCTGCACGCGGGTTTGGCCTACCGCAAGGAGGCCGCCGTCAAGTGGTGCCCCAACGACCAGACGGTGCTCGCCAATGAGCAGGTGCTGGACGGACACTGCGAGCGCTGCGGTGCCGCCGTCGAAGTGCGCCAGCTCGAGCAGTGGTTCCTGCGCATCACCGACTACGCCGAGCGGCTGCTCAGCGATCTCGCCGACATCGACTGGCCCGAGCACGTCAAGACCATGCAGCGCAACTGGATCGGACGCTCCGAGGGCGCCGAGGTGACCTTCCGCTGCGATGCGCTCGACGTGGACTACCCCGTTTTCACCACACGTCCCGACACCCTCTTCGGCGCCACCTTCTTCGTCATGGCCCCCGAGCATCCCGACGTCCTGCGCCTCGCCCAGGGCACGACCTACGAGCAGGAGGTCAAGGACTACATCAACCGCGCCCTCACCGAGTCAAACGAGGAACGCGGCTCGCTTGAGAAGGCCAAGACCGGAGTACCCCTGGGGCGGACCGTCACCAACCCCGTCAACGGCGAGCAGATCCCCATGTACGTCGCCGACTACGTGCTGCTGGAGTACGGCACCGGCGCCATCATGGCCGTCCCCGGCCACGACGAGCGCGACCACGCCTTCGCGCGCGCCTACGGCCTGCCGATCCGCCGGGTCATCGAGGGCGCCTCAGAGCCCGCTCCGCCCGACTTTGCTCCTGTCGATGGAAGTGGTGCGCAGGACGGCGAGAGCTGGGAGCGCAGCGAGCAGAGCCTGCCCTACACCGGCGACGGCTCCCTCGTCAACTCCCACCCCGACTTCGACGGCATGCACAACCGCGAGGCGCTCGGGGCGATCGTGCAGTGGCTCGACCGTGAGGCCAAGGGCCACGCCTCCGTCAACTATCGCCTGCGCGACTGGCTCGTCTCGCGCCAGCGCTACTGGGGCTGCCCGATCCCGGTCGTCTACTGCGATGAGTGCGGCATGGTGCCCGTGCCCGAGGAGCAGCTACCCGTGGAGCTGCCCGACATCGAGGACTACTCCCCGCGCGGGCGCTCGCCGCTGGCGGCCGCCGAGGACTGGGTCAACACCAAATGCCCCGCCTGCGGTGGCGACGCGCTGCGCGAGACCGACACGATGGACACCTTCGTGGACTCCTCCTGGTACTACCTGCGCTACTGCGACGCCGGTAACGATGAGGCCGCCTGGGACCCCGCAGCGCTGGCGCAGTGGATGCCCGTCGATCAGTACATCGGTGGCGTGGAGCACGCGATCCTGCACCTCATGTACGCGCGCTTCTTCACCAAGGCGCTGGCCGACCTCGGCCACCTCGACTTCCAGGAGCCCTTCCGCGCGCTCTTCACCCAGGGCATGGTCACAAAGGATGGCGCCAAGATGAGCAAGTCCAAGGGGAACGTCGTCTCGCCCGCCTCCATCGTGCAGCGCAGCGGCGCCGATACCGCACGTTGCTACATCCTCTTCGTCGGGCCCCCCGACCAGGACGCCGACTGGTCCGATGAGGGTGTCGAGGGGGTGCACCGCTTCCTCGGGCGCCTCTGGCGCCTGGCCGCAGAGACCGCCGAGCGTGAGGATGCGCCAGCCGGCCAGACTCCAGCGCAGCCGGCAGCCGGCGGGGTGTATGCAGATGGGGCCCCCGCGCCACAGGGCGCCGACCTCGAGCTCCTGCGCAAGACCCACTGGGCGATCGACAAGGTCTCCGCCGACATGCGCCGCTTCGCCTTCAACACCGCCATCGCCGCAGTGATGGAGCTGCTCAACGAATGCTCGCGCCTGCGCGATGAGGCCGCGGTGTCCGTGCAGCGCTTCGCACTCTCAATAGCCGCGTCGCTGCTGTTCCCCTTCGCCCCCCACGTCTGCGCTGAGGTCTACGACCTCCTCAACGGCCAGCGCGTGTGGGAGCAGCCCTGGCCGCAGGCCGACCCCGCGATGCTCGAACGCGACGTCTACGAGCTGGTGTGCCAGGTCAACGGCAAGCTGCGCGACCGCGTCAAGGCCCCGGCCGACGCCGGCCCCGAGGAGCTCAAGGAGCTCTGCCTCATGGCCCCCAACGTGCAGGCGCACCTCGACGGCAAGGAGGTCGTCAAGGAGATCGTCGTGCCCGGCAAGCTCGTCAATCTCGTCGTGCGCTGAGGCGGGCGATCGACAGCTCGACTGGTTCCGCCGGGTTATCGAAGTCCTCGGCGCTGATCTGCGCCGCGTCTATGCCCCTGCCGTTCTGACTGCCATTGTCCTCCTGCGGTTCTG
>DATBPO010000013.1:0-5704 GCA_036561265.1 Solirubrobacteraceae bacterium
GACGTCACCGTGCCCATCAAGTAAACCGCTCGCCTCGCGGCCGCGCGCGTATGTGTTGGGAGGAGGACCGGCAGGGCCGGTCCTGTGGGGGCCGGCCCGCCGCCAGAGAACTCCCTAGGAGGAGACCGCCGCCGCGCGCCAGCTGCCTAATGCGGCGCCGGCGCCGCCCGCTGCGCCTGCCACGCCGCAAGCCCGCCCAGCGCGCCGTCGATCACCCGTGCCACGAACTCCTCGCTGTCGTTCACATGCGGCACCGGCTCGCCCGGTATCGGCACATCCAGCGCGCTGCACAGCGGCTCCCAGCCGTCCCTGGGTTCCCACACCAGCAGTCGCTCCGCCGGCACCCTGCGCTTGACCTCCTCATTGAACGCCACCATGCCCGCCGCCAGCTCCTCAAGCGTCTCGTGCCCCTGCGCAAACGTGCCCTTCCCTTTCCACAGCATCGCATCCACCATCTCTAGGAAACGCCCCCACTTGGGGTCCACCTCGCCCCACGCGCTCGACAGCAGCCGCATCAGCGACTCGCCGTGGCGCACGCTCCAAACCGTGTCATGCGCGCTCTTCGCCCACGCCTGCGGATCGCGCACGCTCAGCAGCACCACCGCGTCGGGATACACCTCCATCAGCTCCTCATAGAAGAAGCCCCCCGGCCAATCCACCGTCGAATTGAAGCCCCCGAAAATCTCATCCCACTGCGCCCTGCCTTCAAGCGCCGCCATCCACAGCTCCACCTGGTCTAAGTCGCCCAGCACATTCACCATGTGGTAGCACGGCCCCACACCCAGCATCTCTAGCGCCGTCTTCTGCGTCAGCGTCGCCGTGCGCGGCAATCCCGCCCCGATCAATCTCATCTCGCTCTCGCTCCCTTCCGCTTCATCGCCATTGGCCTGCCGCGCAGCCTACCCGGCCTGCGCTCCATCCGTGCCTCGCGCGCCGCGGCTCCGCTGCACGCGGCCCACACCGGGCCGGCTCTGCCGGCCCCCCTCCCCAAACAACCACTCCCATCTCCCCGGCCCATCTGGCAGGATCTGCCACCGCTATGGGTGAATCGGCTATCTCGCTGCGCGGCGCCGTCAAGCGCTTCGGTGACATCACCGCCGTCGACGGGCTCGACCTCGAGGTGCCCACCGGCATCTGCTTTGGCCTGCTCGGCCCCAACGGCGCCGGCAAGTCCACGACTATGCGCCTGCTCACCGCGCAGGCCCTTGCCGACGCCGGCGACATCGAGGTGCTCGGCTACGTGCTCCCGCGCGAATCCAAGCAGGCCCGCATGGCCATGGGCGTCGTGCCCCAGCTCGACAACCTCGACGTCGAGCTCACCTGCCGGCAGATCCTCACGGTCTTCGCCCGTCTCTACCGCGTGCCCGCTCCAGAGCGGGGCGCCGCCGTGCAGCGCGCCCTGGAGATCGCCAACCTCGTGCCCCGCGCCGAGACCATCGTGCGCGAGCTCTCCGGCGGCATGCGCCGGCGCCTCCTCGTCGCCCGCGGGCTCATTCACCAGCCGCGTTTGGTGCTGCTCGACGAGCCCACCGTCGGCCTCGATCCCCAGGTGCGCCAGGAGCTCTGGTCGCTCATCGACTCCCTCCGCGCCTCCGGCGTCACCGTTTTGATGTCCACCCACTACATCGAGGAGGCCGAGCGCCTCGCCGATATCGTCGCCGTCATGTCCCACGGACGCGTCATCGCGCAGGGCACCCCCGCCGAGCTCGTCCTCGCCCACGCCGGCCAGCAGGTGCTCGAGGTTTACGGCCCCCCGCCCGAGCTCGCCCGTATCGACGCGCTCGCCAGTGAGCGCGGCTGGTCGCACCGGCGCTCCGGGCCCGCCGTTGCCATCCTGCACGCCGAGTCACTGAATGGCGATCTGCCCGATGGGGTCCTGCGGCCCGCCAATCTGGAGGACGCCTTCGTCGCCCTCACCGGAGAGCTCATCGAATGAGCGCCGCCGCCGGGGAGTCGAGTCGGATGAGCGCCGCCGTAGGATGGATCGCGTGAGCGCCGCCGCCGGTGCATCTGAGCCCGTCGCCGCGCCTCCCCGCCGCGTGCACCGCCTCGAAGGCGCCGCGCTCTCCGCCGTCATGAGCCGCGACATCGCCATCTTCGGGCGCTACTGGCCCTCCACCACCTTCTCCTC
Source organism: Solirubrobacteraceae bacterium (assembly GCA_036561265.1). Taxonomy (GTDB): domain Bacteria; phylum Actinomycetota; class Thermoleophilia; order Solirubrobacterales; family Solirubrobacteraceae; genus Palsa-744. The sequence goes on from DATBPO010000013.1 coordinate 2,132, forward strand.
CGTCGTCCAGCCCACCATCTACCTGCTCGCCTTCGGCCTCGGCTTCGGCGCGATCCAGTCCCGCGTCAACCACGTCGACTACGTGCAGTACGTCGCCACCGGCGTCGTCGCCACCGCCGTCCTCTTCTCCTCCGCCTTCCCCGGCATGTTCAACACCTTCGTCCGCTGGCAGTTCCAGCGCACCTACGACGCCATGCTCGCCACCCCGCTCGACGTCGAGGAGCTCATCACCGCCGAAACGCTATGGATCTCCCTGCGCGCTGGCGTCTACGGCATGGCGCCCCTGCTCGTCGGCATCCTCTTCGGGCTCTCACCGAGCTGGGGCATGCTGCTCGTGCCCTTCATCGGCTTCATCACCGGCTTCGGCTTCGCCTCCTTCGGCGTCGTCATCGCCGCCGTCGCCAAGACCATCGACAACTTCAACTACGTCACCTCCGCCGTCCTCACACCCATGTTCCTCGTCGCCGGCACCTTCTTTCCCATCTCCACCTTCCCCCCCGTGCTGCGTCTCATCGCCGAGTTCAACCCCCTCTACCACTGCGTCCAGCTCGTCCGCGACGCCGTCCTCGGCCCCCTCGGCGTCGCCGACATCGGGCACCTCGCCGTCCTCGTCGGCTTCGCCCTGCTCATGTGGCGCCTAGCGATAGTCCTGCTCGGGCGCCGGCTCATCGACTGACCACTCCGCCCGGCCCATCGACTGAGCTCCCCGCTCCGGCCCGGGGAGTCAGCCGATGATCTCTCCAGCTCCGCGGCCTCGTGCCGGTGGGCCTCTCATCATCTGCGTACTCTACTAGTCAACTAGCACACTGTCAATCTGTCCCGAATCGAGCTAATCTCGCTGTGTGATGTCCTCGCTCGAGGATCTCGTGCTCGACCGCGACGCCGAGGTTCCCCTTGGCGTGCAGCTCGCCTGGGCGCTGCGCGCACGCATCGGCGATGGGCGCTTCGTGCCCGGGGAGCGCCTGCCTGGCCTGCGCGACCTCGCAGTGGCCCTGCACATCAACGCCAACACCGTTCGTGCCGTCTACCAGCGCCTGGAGCACGAGGGGGTGCTCGTCAGTCGCCAGGGCTCTGGCACCTTTGTCGCTGACGCCCCCGCGCAGACCTCCTCAGCGGTCGACACCATCGCCGCCAACGCCGCGCGCGAAGCCCGCGATACCGGCGTTGATCCGCGCGCCGTCGCCGCCGCGCTCTACGTAGCCCCGGTCGCTGCGTCTGCCGCTGCGGGACACAGGCCCGATGCCCTCGCCGCCCGCCGCCATCAGCTGCGCACCCAGATTGCCGCCCTGCAGCGCACGCTCGGAGAGCTCGAAGTTAGGTACCCAGCACTCGTGCCCAAGCCCGCCGCCGGACGGGTTGCTGCCACGGCGCGCCCGCGACTGCTCGATGTCGCCGAGCTCGAGCGCGTCCAGGCCCAGCTCATCGCTCGTCTCGCCGCCCTGCACGCCGCCGTAGACGCGCTCGCCGCCGGTGATTCCGTCAGCGGGGGCTCCGATGCCGGCGGTCAGGCACCTGCCGAGAGCGCCGCCTCGCGTAAAGGCGCTCGCGTCCGGGCGCCTAAGGCCACGGCCGGCGCCGGTGCCGGCAAGACCAAGGCCAGCGCCAAGGCTCGTCCCGCGCCGGCCGGAGCCTAGGGATGCAGATGCAGACCTTCTTCTACCTCCTCGTCTTCGGCACGCCGCTGCTGCTTATCGCCCTGGCCATTCTCGGCGCCCACTTCTACCGCGGCGGTGACGAGGAGTTGCTCGACTGGAAGCCCACTCGCTCTCCCGAGACCGAAGCCCGCCTCGAACGCAACGACATCGCCCAGATGCTCGACGCTCAGAATCGCTACCGCCGCCAGCGCGGCGCCCCCGAGCGCACGCTCGAGGAAGCCCTCGGGCATCCCTCCGATGGGTGGGAGCTTTAGGCTGGCTTCGTCCGCCGGATGTCGCTCAGGCGCAGGTGCAGCGACGCCTCTTGGTATGAGTCTGATCGAAGTAACAATTTCTTTCTTGTGACTTTGACTCGGAGGTGCTAGCGTGCCGCGGGCAACGGGGGCTCGACGCGACTCCGCTCGCCGGGTTTTCAAATAAGTGCTGCGAAAGGATTGGACGAATGGCCACGAAAGCAACGGCGAAGGACATCCAGCTGACGTTCCTGCGCGACACCCAGCACGGCGGTGCGCCCAGTCAGCCGGCGGACATCGCCAACATGTTGGCGGACTTCATCGACGGGGCCGATGCCACGCTGGACGTCGCGATCTACGACTTCAGGCTCAGCCCGGCGCTCGCCGAGCCCGTGGTGAAGGCCTTCAAGGCCGCCGCCGCGCGAGGCGTGAAGGTCCGCATCGGCTACGACGCCAACAAGCCCAAAACACAGACGACCGCGGCCTTCTTCGCCGCCGGGGCAGACCCTGCACCCCCGGGGACCGAGGACTGGCTGAAGGAAAACTTCTCGGGCTCCACGATCGAGCTCAAGCCCATCATCTCGCCCGGCAGCACGCTGATGCACAGCAAGTACATCGTCCGCGACGGGGCGAGCGCCAAGGCCGCGGTGTGGATGGGCTCGGCCAACTTCACCGACGGCGCCTGGACGCGCCAGGAGAACAACATCCTGCGCTTCACCTCGCCGGCTCTGGCCGCGGCATACACGACCGACTTCAAGGAAATGTGGGACTCCGGGATCATCACCCGCTCGGGGGCGGGCGACGAGGGGACCACGCGCATCGACGGCACCGATGTCAGCTGGGCCTTCTCACCTGGCGAGGGCGTCTCCATCGACGCTCATCTGGTCTCGGCGATCAAAGCGGCCAACAAACGCCTCCGCGTGTCCTCGATGGTGCTCACCTCGCACGCCGTGCTGGAAGCGCTGGCCCAGGCGATCGATCGCGGGGTGGACGTGGCCGGCATCTACGACGGCGGCGAGATGCGGGGGATCGAAGCCGAGTGGCACAAGAGCGCTGCCAGTGCGCCCACGCTGGCCCTCTTCAAGAAGGTCGCCGCCAGCCTGGTCGCCAAGCCGTCGAGCACCTACAGCGACACCGGTCCCCACGACTTCATGCACAACAAGGTTCTCGTCAGCGACGACCTCGTGCTGACCGGCAGCTACAACTTCTCCAAGCACGCCGAGAGCAACGCCGAGAACCAGCTCTCGCTCGCCGACGCCGACATCGCCGAGGAGTACGCGACCTACATCGACGAGCTGGTCACGCAGTATCGGTAGTGGCACAGGGCAGCGCACGGTGTCTTGCGTCGGCCCGCCACAGATAGACCAGCGTTCCCAGCGCGAGCACGATCGGCAGGAAGTGCGGCCAGTGCACGGCGAGCACGGCGAGTGTGGTGTGTAGCGCGCCGCCGAGGAAGCCGCCAGCACCTCCAGCTGCATGCGATCCACTCGCGGCGGAGTGTGCGGAGCAGAGCCAGTGCGACCACCCGGGCGCGCTGCTGCCCAGACTTCGCACGAGCAAAGGCTCAAGCCCCACTATGAGCGTGGCGAGGGCGAGGACACTGTTGAAGACTGGTCTGCGCTGCATCGCTATGCCGCTCCGCGCCGACTCGGGGCTGGTCGAAGGGCATCGGAAAGAGTACCTTT
>DATBPO010000014.1:0-5730 GCA_036561265.1 Solirubrobacteraceae bacterium
GCCAACGTCATCGGCCACAACGAGAGCCTCTCGAGTCCTTACCACCACGAGGACGTCCCGGCGCTGCAAACCCAGACGCACAGCGACTTTAATCACGCCGATATGCAGCACTATCGAGCGCGCCTGGAGACAGCGGGATCATGCTGAGGCGCCTGCCGCGGTGAAGCGCCGTAGGCCGGGCTGGCCGGGCACGGGGGTGCTGTGGGCGTTTGCCCAGAGCTCGTTGCTTGGGCAGTGGCGCCCGCTTACGCAGGCTCGCGGAGCGTAGTAGAAGCGCACTCGACCCTGGGCCACCTGGGTCTGGAGGGTGTTCGTCTTCGTGAGCGAACCGTCGACGCTGTTGAGGACCAGCACCGGCTCCTCATCGCGCGCGATCAATCCGACGACGTCGTTGACGTTGGCACTTGCGACCTCGTAGCGCACCCCGCGACGGTGGGCGCGCAGGTAGCGACTCAGCCTGGGGGTGCTGAAGTCGGTCAGCACCGAGTCTGTGCGGGCGCGATGGATCACGTAGACGTCCTTGTTCAGAGACGCAGCCAGCAGGCCGATCCCCAGGCAGAGGAGCGCGGTGCGCAGCGCCAGGGCTCGGCGGTGTGTCTGGCTTGCCTGCCTGCGGCGAGGATCGGCGCCCTCGCGCCAGAGCACACCGAGGGATAGGCCGAACACGGCGCACATGGCGGGGGTGAACGCCTCCAGGTAGCGCGGCTGCAGACGCGTCATCGCGCTGAAGGCGACCAGGCCGGTGAGAAACCACGTCACGATCCCCACGGCAAATCTCCCCGGCGTGGTGCCTAAAGCACTCAGCAGGCGCTCCCGGCCGCGAGCGGCCAGCACAGCCAACGCCGCCAGCCCCAGCAGCACGGTGGCCAGCAGCATGATCCCCAGCAGCGTCCAGTACTGCTCCGGGCCGGCGCTGAGCAAGCGCAGCGGGCCGGCGGGGCCCAGCGGCGTCGCGCCGGCGCCTGGGCCAGACAGGCGGTTCAGGCCGTTGTACACCAGCGTCACGTGCCAGATGCTCCCGTTGGCGGAGCCGATCGGGAACGGGCGCCGGCCGCTGGGGATCAACGAGGCGATGGCCGTCCATGAGAGCGCCACCACGAGAAACGTCGCAGCCGTAGCCGCCGTCGCACGCACGCGGGCACCCGGCGCGGCCGCCCACAGCCACAGCAGCGCCAGCGCGGGAAGCGCGATCAGCATCTCGCCGAGCTTGACGTTGAAGGCCACCCCCATCAGCGCGGCCGCCAGCAGCGACCAGCGCAGGCGCCCGCTCTGGAGCGCCAGCCACGAGCACCACAGCGCGCCGACCTCGAGCGCCGCAAGCACCGCGTCCATCGTGTCGCTGCGCGCCGTGAGCACAGAGATCGGCAGGACTGCCAGCACAAGCGCAGCCGTTGTCGCCGCGGTCAGACCGAACGGGCGCCTCAGCGCACCGAACAGCAGCCCACACGCGGCCACGCCGCCGAGCGCCTCGGGCAGATGCAGGGCCACCGGACCGAAGCCCAGCAGATGGGTCGCGGCCACCTGCAGCCACAGGTCCACAGGGGGCTTATCGATGGAGATGGTGCCGCTCGGCTCGAGCGCCCCGAAGAAGAAGTCGTGCCAGGAGTGGCCCATACTGCGCACGGCCGCGTCGTAGAAGACGTTGCCGGGGACGTCCTGGATCAGCCACAGGCGCAACATGGCGCCCAGCACGAGAACCAGACCCAGTGCCAGCCACAAGGGCGGGCGGGCGCCCCACCTGACACCTCGCTCTGCGCTGTCACCCCCCTCTCCACTCACGGCGCCCTCATCGAGTGCGCGAAGCGCGTCGCCAGGGAGTACGGCGGCGCCAGGTCCACTCCGTCGGGGTTTGACAGGTAGCCGGGCTTGGCGCCCGGTTGCCCGGTGTGTCCGTACGCCCAGACGATGCGGTTGAGGTGCGGATCGATCACGATCACGCGGTCGTTGCGGTCGTCGTTGACCAGTACATCGCCGTTGGGGAGCGGCAGGGCGAGCGAGGGGTGATCGAGCGCTCCACGGCCGTGGGGCTCGTAGCGCCACAACAGCTGGCCGGCGGCGGTGAACGTCTCGATCGCTCCTGGGCTCGTGTAGTCGGCCGCGAGGAACACGCCGGGGCGCAGCTCGTTGGTGTCCGAGGGATAGGTGAAGCCCGGCGCGTGTAAATCGCTGACGGGCCGGCCGCCAGGACCCAGCACGTCGATCCAGTCGCCGCCGATCTCGGTCACAACCGTGCCGCCGTCGCTCAGCGGAAACGCGCCGTTGGGGCTGCCGTATGACCTGCCGAGGCTGTGCGTGCAATTGCCCGTTTCACCCAACTGGTGCACCACACGATGCGCCGGCGGGCGAAGCACGATCAGGCGGCAGTTCTTAATGTCCGCTGCGAACAGCGCGCCGGCGAGTGTGAGCATAGCGTCGTCGGGGTTGTGCAGGTAGCCCGGTTCTGCACCCGGAACTCCGGGGTGCCCGTAGCGAAAGGCGATCCGCCGATGCGCCACGTCGATGATGCTGATCGCAAAGTCGTCCTCCTGTGTGACGACAATCGCGCGCCCGTTGGGTGAGTAGAAGGCGTCATCGGGCGATCGGAACGACTGACCGCGCGCGAGATCTCCTCGCTGCGGGAAACGCCAGAGGACCTGGCCCGTTGGACTCACCAGCAGCAGTCGGTTGTTGTCACGGTCGGCGATGAGCACCGGGCCGGGTAGCACGCGCGGATCGGAGCCCGCGCGCAGATCTCCTCCCGGCTTCAGAGCGGAAGCTGCTGGTCGCAGATGTCCGGCTGGCGGCCCGGAATTGGGGGTTGCCGGTCGAGGATCAGCTCTCGCCGGCATGCCGTTCGACGCCTGCCCACGCGAATCGGCGGAGGTGCCCGAGCGGGCGGGACGCTTGCCGCTAGTGGCGACTCCGAGACCGTGGAGCAGGACAGCGCCGGCAGCAAGTATCGCCACCAGCGCCGCGATGGATAGCGCGCCGCGCTTGGCGCCCAACTCGCCCTTGCCCCGTTTCATGGATGAGCGGGGCGGGGTGTCACGCTCGCCGTGAGGATCTCGTCGTGCACGCGACCACTGGCGTCGCGCCCGCCTGCGATCACGATGTGCCCTGCCGTGGAGACGGCCGCCAGATCTGAAAGCGCCGTGGGTAACAGCCCGACCGTTTCCACGCCGCCCGTGCTCGCTATCGCAAGGATCTGCCGCGTCTGGCTTGTGGCGGAGGAGCCGCGTCCGCCGAACACGAACACGGTGCCGTTCAAGGAGGTCGCGGCTGCGTGTGTGAGCGGACGGGGCAGCAGCCCGATGCTCGCCAGCCTACCCGTGGCTGGATCGAAGCGGTAGATGCCGCGGGTCGCTGATTCGCCGCTGGTGCCGCCGGCGATTATGAGCTGCCCTCCTACCGCAGCAAGGGCCGCATAGCGCAGCGGCCTGGGGAGCAGCCCAACCACGTGGGCCTGCCTGCCCGGCTGCCAGGCGAGGATCGTGCGCAGCGGCGTCGCTCCGGTGTAGCCGCCAACGATGTAAACGGTGTCACCCATCGTGGCGCTCGCCACGTCGGATGCCGGTGTCGGGAGCACTCCGGCCGGCTGGTTGGCGCCGTCGGGAGCGACGCGAGTGATCTGGGCATACGAGCTCACGACACCCCCGCCGAACAGGTATGCCGCACCTTTGAGAAAACTCGCCGACGCGTCATGCAAAGCGGTCGGCAGAGAGCCGATCTTGTGCGCATTCGTGGCGCCGGCGCTCACGATGTCTGCCAGCGAAGTTTCGGCCTGGTCGATGCCGCCGAGCAGCAGGAAGCTGCCGGGAGCCACAACCACGGCGGCGGCGTCCTGCTCGGCGGTGGGAAGCGTGCCTGTCTGCGCGACTCCTACCCGCACGCGCACAGGCGTGGCGGCCGTCGAGCGTGGGGCTGCCCGCGAGGACTGCTGGGCGCCCTGCTTGGGGGAGGCGCCCCCACCGCCACCCCCGATCAAGGCCACGAGCACGATCGCGAGGATCGCCAGGATGAGCGCCGCAGCGAGGCCGCGCCGGCGTCGCGCCTGCCGGGCGCGTTTCACGCTGCCTTGTGTGCGCGAGCGCGATCGCTGAGAGCTCATCGGCTCCACAGGCGTGCCCACTGGCTCACGGGGCGTGCCCATCGATTCAGGGGGCGTACGCATTGGCTCACGCGGCGTGCCCATCGGCTCAGGGGTGCACCACGGCCGCGTAGTCGGGCAGGCCATTGGGGCCGGCCGGAATGAAGTCCATGCCGTCGGGAGTGTTCAGATACCCATGGGCGGTGCCGGGCGCTCCGGTGTGGCCGTACTGCCACACGATGCTGTTGGTGCGCGGATCGATCACCACGACACGATTGCGATAGTCGTCGTTGACGGCCACGTCGCCGTTGGGCAGAGCCATCGCCAGCGATGGGTGGTTCAACTCGCCCCGCCCTGTGGCGGGCCCGTAGCGCCACAAGACCCGCCCATTTCGGTTGATGATGAGCACATGCCCCGGCGTGGCGTAATCGGCGAGCAGAATTCGCCCGCCCGGCAGCGGCTGGGGATCGGAGGGGTACTGGACCGGGGCCCTGACGGCAAATGCCAGCCTGCCCTGCCCGTCGATCGCGTCGATCCAGCTGCCTTCGATCTCACTTATCAACACACCACCGCCGGGCAGGGGGGTGTCGCCGTTGACGGCGCCCAGGTAGCGCGGCGGGTCGTGACGGCAAATGCCGGCATGTCCGTACCTACGCACAATCGCGTGCCCTGCGATGAACAGGATCCGGCAGTTGTAGGCATCGGCAACGGTGAGCGTGCCGTCGGGCAGCATGTAGGCGTCATCGGGTGTCCGCAGGTGGGTCCGATCCGAGCCCGGTTCGCCGGGATGTCCGAACAGCACGCTCATGGCGTGGTCGGCGAGCCTCACCTGCACGATCGCGTGGTTGTCCTCCTCGTTGCTGATCAACGCGTTGCCGCCGGGCTCGACGAAAGTGTCGTCGTCAAAGATCAGCTTGCGCCCCTGCGCCAGGTCTTCTCGGGTGGGGTAGCGAAACACGATCCCGCGCTGGGGATTGACGACGAGGATGCGATCGTTGCCGCGATCGGCAATCAGCAGGTAGCCGGGCAGGCCGGCCCGCTTCGACGCCGCCGCATAGGCGAGCGCGGTTCCTGGCTGCAAACCCACCACGTTTTCCGGCGCCCACAGCGCGGCGAGACCGCCGAGCGCTCGCGGGGCGAGCGGACCACCGGGAACGACAGCCGCCCTGCCTCCCGTCGCCGCAGAGCCCGTTCCTGCGGAGCCGTCTGTCTTGAGGGCACCGCGCGAGCGCGACGCTCCACCGCCCGAGCCCGTGGCCATGGCAACCGCGACTACGAACAGGACTCCCAGCAGGAGCGATGCCACCACACGACGTTTGCGCCGCGTGCTCCTGCGCTCCCGCTCGCGCAGGCGCCTGCTCCTGCGCGCATCAGCGCCGGCAATCGAGGAGTCGAGTGGGTCATCGTCGGGCATGCCAGGACCCACGCGCCGCGGGCAGCCACCAGCCTCACAATGCCAGGTAAACCCGTACCTAAGTCCCGGTGAGACTTCCCTTAGTCCTGGGCACCTAAGGTGGGCTAGCACCTGGGGTGGGCTGTCTCCGGTTGCCCCCGACAGTTGGGTGCCTGGTGAGACCTCCTAGGGCCCGGCCCGCCGCCATCCTCTACTCGCTCGTCGGCGTTCTGGTGGCTACTGCTACGGTTGATAGATCAGGTTGGGTTAT
>DATBPO010000015.1:0-9653 GCA_036561265.1 Solirubrobacteraceae bacterium
GTCCACTGGTTCCTTGCCCGGCCCCACGAGCCCGTCGCGGCGCGCTTTAGCGAGCACAATCTCGCCGCGCTTGAGGCCGAGCTCGATACCCGCGTCGCGGACGTGCGCCGGCGGGGCTTCAGCGTCAGCCCCACGCCCCACCGCGAGCTCTGCCTCACCTGTCCCGGTCGCGGCACACTGTGCTCGTGGCATGACGCAGCCACCCTGCGCCCGCACGCGGCCCTGCCGTCATAAGGTTCTGCGGGTCCTAACGTGAGTGAAGTGAGCGCTCCCTCCGACGCCCAGCTCTTCGCGCGCGCCCGCCGCCACGACGCGGCCGCCCGCCAGCAGCTGATCGAGCGCTACCTGCCGCTGGCGCGGCGTCTGGCCCGGCGCTACCAGCGGGCGGAGGAGCCGCTTGAGGACCTCATCCAGGTCGCCTCCCTCGGTCTGGTCAAGGCCGTGGACCGCTTCGACTACGAACGCCCCGTGGTCTTCTCAAGCTACGCCGTGCCCACGATCCTGGGCGAGCTCAAGCGCCACTTCCGCGACCGCACGTGGTCGGTGCGCGTGCCCCGTGACCTGCAGGAGCTCGCGCTGCGCGTCGATCGCACCGTCACCCAACTATCCCTCGCCGGCGGGCGCTCGCCCTCGGTGGGCGAGATCGCGGCCGCTACGCAGCTCTCGCCCGAGCAGGTCCTCGAAGCGCTCGAGGCCGCCGCCGCCTACCACGCCACTTCGCTCGACGCCCCCCGCTCGGCGCAGGGCGAGGACCCCAGCGAGAGCCTCGCCGATGGCATCGGCCACGAGGACGCCGGCTTTCAGCGCGCCGAGCAGCGCGCCGTGCTTGAGCCCCTACTCGCCCGCATCTCCGCGCGCGAGCGCACCGTGCTTGAACTGCGCTTCGGCGCCGACCTCACCCAGGCGGAGATCGGCGAGCGCATCGGCGTCTCCCAGATGCAGGTCTCCCGCCTCATCCGCCAAGCCCTCGCACGGCTGCGAGCGGGATTGTAAGGCTTGACAACCGCCAGATTGCGGTAACACTGTTCGTATGCCCCGCTCAATGTGGATGGGTACGCTCACTTTCGGCCTCGTCAGCGTGCCCGTCAAGCTCTACTCCGCCGTCAGCCATCGCAAAGTGGCCTTCCACCAGCTGCACCGCGCCGATCACGCGCGCATCTACACCAAGCGCATCTGCCCGGTAGACGAAGAGGAGGTCCCCTACGAGGACATCGTCAAGGGCTATGAAATCGCGCCCGAACGCTACGTCGTCATCGAGCCCGAGGAGTTCGCCGCGATCGAGCCCGCCTTCACGCGCACCATCGACATCGAGGACTTCGTGCAGTTCGAGGACATCGACCCGATCTACTTCGAACAGCCCTACATCGTGGTCCCCAACAAAGGCGGCGCCCGCTCTTATCGCCTGCTCTTGGAGGCCATGCGCGACACCGGCAAGGTCGCCATCGCCCGCGTCGTACTGCGCTCGCGCGAGCGCCTCGTCGCGATTCGCCCCCGTGGTGATGCGCTGCTGATGACAACCATGAACTTCGCCGATGAAATCCAGTCTCCCCAGGCGCTGCGCGAGCTGGAAGACGCCGAGAACACGCCCATCGCCGAGAAGGAGTTGGCCGTCGCCCGGCGGCTCGTGGAGTCCATCTCGGAGTCCTTTGACATCACCAAGTACCACGATACCTACCGCGAGGCCCTGCTCGATCTGATCGACCGCAAGGCATCCGGCGAGGAGATCGTCGCGGAGCCGTCTGAGAAGCGCGAACCCACCTCCACTCCCGATCTCATGGGAGCGCTGGAGGCCAGCCTTGCTGAGGTCCGCAGTCGCCGCGGGGCCGACGGCGGCGCTCCTGCTCCTGCTGCCAAGAAGAACGGCGCCGCCAAGAAGAAGGCCCCTGCCGCGGCGGTCAAGAAGCCCGCGGGCGCAAAGAAACCCGCTAAGGCCAAGGGCTAAGCGGCACGCCCGTCGCCCGAACCCGCGCCCGCGGTTCTAAAGCCGATCCTCAGCACCAGTTCGCCGACCCCGCCGTCTCTCCCCGGCTCCACCCGCAACTCGTCGCTCACGCGCTCCAGCACGTTTCCCACTCCCGGCACGATCGCCGCCGAGAGCATGCCCTCGGCGCCCTGCTCCGTCAGCTCGCCCACGCGTAACTCCAGCCGATCGCGGCCAGTCCTCAGCGTCACGCTCAGGTGGCCATCAGCCACGAACCCCGGCCCGTGCGTCGCGATCTCTTCGCACGCCAGCAGCGCATCGTCCAGGCGATCCACCGGGCAGTCTGCGCGCGCCAGCACCATCGACACCACCCGGCACAGCACCGGCCCCGCCAGCGGGCCATTGGCCAGCCGCAGCGACGTCTCGCTCCTCATCTCCTCCGTCATGGTTCCGCAAGCGCTGAGAGCAAAAACGTCATGCGCACCTCCGTTCGCTTCTGCGCATCGTGCCCCAACTGCACATTCTCCGCCAGCGAAGCGATCAGCGGCAACCCCAGGCCGAGCCCCGGACTGTCGCGCCGCGGCGAGATCCCCCCGCCCTCGTCGCGCACCACCACCGTCAGATCCTCCTCTCCTAAGGTCGCCAGCACCTCCAGCGGGCCCTCCTCGCCGTTCGGGTACGCGTGCACAACCACATTCGTGCACGCCTCCGTCACCGCCAGGCGGATGTCTGAGAGCGTCTGCTCATCGAGCGCCAGCACCTCGCCCAGTGCGCCCAGTGCATGACGCACGATCGCCACGTTCTCGGCCCGCGCCGGCAGCAGCAGCTCTATGTCGGGCGTGCTCGCCGCTTCCGTCGCCGTCATGACGTCGCTCGCCTCGCGCGTCATTACCGCCCACCCTCAACCATTGGGCTCGTGTTCATCACCAATGATGCTCCCCTGCCGAGGCGCTTTTCACACATCCATGACTCTTGGTCGATACGGCAGTTCGTCTATTTCGATGGGGGCTGGTTGCCACGCTGCACTGGCAGCATACGACAGAGCCTGGGCGTATTCCCGGGCCTTCACGATGCTACGCTTTCAGGCTCCGCCTCCGGTGCCCGCACCCCTACGGGCGACCCCCACCCGTACGGGAGAACCACCACCTCCCGGGATCACTTCCATGACTCACCACAGCATTCAGCCCCCCACGGCCGTTGGCCTCTACGACCCCCGCTTCGAGCACGATGCCTGTGGCGTGGGCATGGTCGCGCGCCTGGACAACCGGCCTACCCATGAGGTTGTTGCCCGTTCCATCCAGGCCCTGAAGAACCTCGAGCACCGCGGTGCATCCGGCGCCGATCCCAGCACCGGCGATGGCGCCGGCATCCTCATGCAGATGCCCCACGAGCTGCTGCGCGAGGTGGCCGGCTTCGAGCTGCCCGCGCCCGGGCGCTACGGCGTGCTCATGTGCTTCCTGCCCACCGACGACGCCGCCCGCGCGGCTCTGGAGTCGCTGTTGGAGGACACCGTTCGCGGCGAGGGCCAGCACGTGCTCGGCTGGCGCGACGTGCCCGTGCGCCCCGAGCACACCGGGCGCACCGCCGGCGCCTGCCGGCCCTGCATCCGTCAGCTGTTCGTCGGGGCAGCGGAGACCCTCGACCAGGACGCCTTCGAGCGCAAGCTCTACGTCATCCGGCGCATCGTCGAACTGACCGAGGCCCGCCCCGAGGGGCTCTACGTCAGCTCGAGCTCCTCGCGCACCATCAACTACAAGGGCATGCTCATCAGCTACCAGCTCGCCGGCTTCTACCCGGACCTGCAGGACGAGCGCTGCAAGAGCACCCTCGCGCTGGTGCACTCGCGCTTCTCCACCAACACCTTCCCCTCCTGGGAGCTCGCGCACCCCTACCGTGTCATCTGCCACAACGGCGAGATCAACACGGTCATGGGCAATGTCAACTGGATGCGCGCCCGTGAGTCCGAGCTATCCAGCGAGCTCTTCGGCGCTGACCTGCAGAAGATCCTCCCCGTCGTCAGCGCCGGCAACTCCGACTCCGCCACCTTCGACAACGTGCTCGAGCTTTTGATGCTCGGCGGACGCTCGCTGCCTCACGCGGCGATGATGATGATCCCCGAGGCCTACCGCAACCGCACCGACATTCCTGACGAGCTCAAGGGCTTTTACGCCTTCCACTCCTGCCTCATGGAGCCCTGGGACGGACCCGCCTCTGTGGCCTTCACCGACGGCCGCGTCGTCGGCGCGACGCTCGACCGCAACGGCCTGCGTCCCGGCCGCTGGGTAGAGACGACCGACGGCCATGTCGTGCTGGGCTCGGAGATCGGACTGCTCGACATCCCTGCGCACGAGATCAAGCGCCTCGGCAGGTTGCAGCCGGGCAAGCTGTTTTTGGTCGACCTGCCGCGCGGGCGCATCGTCGAGGATTCAGAGCTCAAGCGCGAGATCGCCACCCGCCGCCCCTACGGCGAGTGGTTCGTGCGTAACTCCGTGCACTTCGATGACCTCCCGCCCTCCGAGCAGGTCACCCTCTCCGACCAGCCCCTGCACGCCCGCCAGCGCGCCTTCGGCTACTCACAGGAGGACCTCCGCGTCCTGCTCGAGCCCATGGCCCGCGAGGGCGGCGAGCCCGTGGGCTCGATGGGCAACGATCAGTCATTGGCGGTGCTCTCCGACCAGGCCCCGCCGCTGTTCTCCTACTTCAAGCAGCTCTTCGCCCAGGTCACCAATCCCCCCATCGACCCCATCCGCGAGGAAATCGTCATGAGCCTCGCCACGAGCCTGGGGACCGAGCGCAACCTCTTTGACGAGACCCCCGAGCACGCCCACAAGCTCATCCTCTCCCAGCCGATCCTGCTCAACCGCGAGCTCGAGACCCTGCGCCACGTCGCCCACGACCTCTTCGCCGCGCGCACCATCGACATCACCTGGCCCGTCGCGTCGGGCGCCGCCGGCATGCAGGAGGCGCTCGAGCGTGTCTGCGGCGAGGCCCACGACGCCATCGCCGACGGCGTCAACATCATCATCCTCTCCGACCGACGCCTCAACCGTTTGCAGGCGCCCATCCCCTCGCTGCTCGCCGTCTCCTCCGTGCACCACCATCTGGTCCGCGAAGGGACCCGTCTGCGCGCCGGCATCATCCTCGAGTCCGGTGAGCCACGCGAGGTGCACCACTTCGCCACCTTGATTGGGTTCGGCGCCAGCGCCATCAACCCTTATTTGATGCTCGAGACTTTGGATGAGCTTGTCTACAAGGGCCTCATCGCGCGGGCTGCGGTGAACGGTGCCGGCAATGGCGGCGCGTCCGCGCTCCTCAGTGCCGAGGAGGCCGCGCAGAACGTTGTCAAGGCCCTCGACAAGGGGCTGCTCAAGACCATCTCCAAGATGGGCATCTCCACCATCCAGTCCTACCGCGGCGCCCAGATCTTCGAGGCCGTCGGGCTCGACCGCGCGGTCATCGACCGCCACTTCACCGGCACCGCCTCGCGTATTGGCGGCGTCGGCCTGGATGTGCTCGCCCTTGAGGCGCTGGAGCGTCACGCGCGCGCCTACCCCGTTGTCGGCGTCGCCGATGACCTGCTGCCCGTCGGCGGTGTCTACGCATGGCGTCGCGACGGCGAGCACCACATGTGGAACCCCGAGACCATTGCGCTCGTGCAGCACGCCGTCAGAGCCGCCAACGGCAATGTTGCTGCAGCCTTGAAGGGGGATGGTCAGGCGCTCGATGAGGTGCGCGGTAGCTCGGCGTTTGAGAAGTACCGCCAGTACGCTCGCCAGGTCAACGAGGATGCCGCGCGTAAGGCAACTTTGCGGGGATTGTTGAAGATCGGCGTCGGGGGACGTGATGCGATTCCCCTCGATGAGGTCGAGCACGCCAGCGCGATCGTGCGGCGCTTCTGCACCGGCGCCATGAGCCTCGGCTCCATCTCGCGCGAGGCGCATGAGACGCTTGCCATCGCCATGAACCGCCTCGGCGGGCGCTCCAACACGGGCGAGGGTGGGGAGGACCCCACGCGCTTCACGCCCGACCCCAACGGCGACCGCCGCCGCTCGGCGATCAAGCAGGTGGCCTCCGGGCGCTTCGGCGTCACCATCCACTACCTCGTCAACTCCGACGAGCTGCAGATCAAGATGGCCCAGGGCGCCAAGCCCGGCGAGGGTGGCCAGCTGCCCGGTCACAAGGTCGACAAGTACATCGGCTCCATCCGTCATACGACTCCCGGTGTGGGTTTGATCTCCCCGCCGCCCCACCACGACATCTACTCCATCGAGGACCTCAAGCAGCTCATCTACGATCTGCGCTGTTCCAATCCCCAGGCGCAGGTGTCCGTTAAGCTCGTCTCCGAGGTCGGCGTCGGCACTGTCGCCGCCGGTGTCTCCAAGGCCAATGCCGACCGCGTGTTGATCGCCGGGCACGACGGCGGCACCGGCGCCTCGCCGCTGTCCTCCATCCAGGCTGCTGGCGTGCCCTGGGAGATCGGCCTCGCCGAGACCCAGCAGACGCTACTGCTCAACGAGCTGCGCTCGCGCATCGTCGTGCAGACCGACGGGCAGCTGAAGACCGGACGCGATGTCGTGATTGCCGCGCTGCTCGGCGCCGATGAGATGGGGTTCTCAACCGCGCCGTTGATCGCAACCGGCTGCATCATGATGCGCGCCTGCCACCTCAACACCTGCCCCGTGGGCATCGCCACGCAGGACCCCGTCCTGCGCGAACGCTTCAAGGGCACACCCGAGCACGTCGTCAACTTCTTCTTCTTCGTCGCCGAGGAAGTGCGCGAGATCCTCGCCTCCCTCGGCCTGCGCTCGCTGGATGAAGCGATCGGGCGTGTGGACCTGCTCGAAGCCGAGCCAGCTATCGAGCACTGGAAGGCTCGCGGCGTCGACCTCTCGCACATCCTGCGCCACATATCGCTCGAGGACGACGCTCCGCGTCGGCGCGTCGAACCGCCGCCGCCGGTGCTTGAGGATGCCCTGGACTGGCAGCTCGTGGAGCGGGCGCGCCCCATTATCGAGCGCCGGCTCGGCGCCGCGGAGAGCGACGGGCGTGTCCTTGCGAGCAGCGACGGACGCATCGACGGACCCGGCCGCATCCTCGAAAGCGTGCGTATCCAGCTGCCCATCCGCAACGTCAACCGCTGCGTCGGCGGCATCCTTTCCAGCCACATCGCCCGCGAGCACGGCGCCCAGGGTCTCTCCGAGGACGCCATCGTCGTCGACTTCGAGGGCTCAGCTGGGCAGAGCTTCGGCGGCTGGCTCGCCCCTGGGGTCACCTTCACCCTGCACGGCGACGCCAACGACTACACCGGCAAGGGCCTCTCCGGCGGCATCCTCGCCGTGCGGCCCCGCCCCGGCATGGCGCCCGACTGGGTTGCCCAGGAGAACGTCATCGTCGGGAACACCCTGCTCTACGGCGCCACCTCAGGTCGCGCCTTCTTCCGCGGTCTCGCCGGCGAGCGCTTCGCTGTGCGCAACTCCGGCGCCTCTGCTGTCGTCGAGGGTGTCGGCGATCACGGCTGCGAGTACATGACCGGCGGGCGCGTCGTCGTGCTCGGCCCCACCGGGCGCAACTTCGCTGCCGGCATGAGCGGCGGCGTCGCCTACGTCCTCGATGAGGACGGCACTTTCGGCGGACGCTGCAACATGGGCATGATCGGCTTCGACGACATCTCCGTCGCCGACGCGGCCGAGCTGCGCGCGCTGATCGAGGAGCACCAGCGCCGCACGGACTCGCCTGTTGCCGAGCGCGTGCTCGCTGATTTCGACAGCCTCCTGCAGCGCGGTGCCTTCATCAAGGTCATGCCCCACGACTACAAGCGTGTGCTGCGCGAAACCGAAGAGGAGCAGGCCGAAGGGGTGCCGGCCTGATGGGCAAGCTCGGTGGCTTCTCAGGGGCTGAGCGCTGATGGGCAAGCTTGGCGGCTTCCTGCAGATCGAGCGCCACGGCGCGCGCTACCGCGACCCCGCAGAGCGCGCGCACGACTACCGCGAGTTCGTGCTGCCGGCGCCCGAGCCCGAGCTGCGCGAGCAGGGTGGACGCTGCATGGAATGCGGCGTGCCCTTCTGCCACAACGGCTGCCCCCTGGGCAACCTTATCCCCGACTGGAACGACCTCGTCTACCGCGATCACTGGCAGGAGGCCAGCGCGCAGCTGCACGCCACCAACAACTTCCCCGACTTCACCGGGCGCCTCTGCCCTGCACCCTGCGAAGCGGCCTGCGTGCTGGAGATCCGCGAGGGCGACGCCGTCACCATCAAGCAGATCGAGCACGCCATCATCGACCGCGCCTTCGCCGAAGGCTGGGTGCGGCCCGAGCCACCGCAGCGCGAGACCGGTCAAGGCGTCGCCGTCGTCGGCTCCGGCCCCGCCGGCATGGCCGCCGCCCAGCAGCTGCGCCGCGCCGGGCACCGCGTCACGCTTTTTGAGCGCGACGAGGCCGCCGGGGGGCTCGTGCGCTTCGGCGTCCCCGACTTCAAGATCGAGAAGACCGTCGTTCAGCGCCGCGTCGAGCAGCTCATCGCCGAGGGTGTCGAGCTCTGCTGTGGCGTCGACGTCGGGCGCGATGTGAGCGTCGAGGAGCTGCGCGAGCGCTTCGACGCCGTCGTCCTCGCCACCGGCTCCCGCGTGCCCCGCGACCTGCCCGTGCCCGGGCGCGAGCTGCACGGCGTCCACTTCGCCATGGACTACCTCTACCAGCGCAACCGCTGGGTGGCCCGCGAGTTCGGCCCGGCTCCCACCGCCGCGCAGCCGCACATGAATGGCGGGGCCGGGAGCGCATCCCCCGAGATCACCGCGCGCGACAAGAACGTCATCGTCATCGGCGGCGGCGACACCGGCGCCGACTGCGTCGGCAACGCCCTGCGCGAGGACGCCCGCTCCATCGTCCAGCTCGAGCTCCTCCCTGAGCCGCCCCCGCGCCGCCCCGATGCGAGCACCCCCTGGCCGCTCTGGCCGCTCAAGTATCGCCTCTCCTACGCCATGGAGGAGGCCCGCGACGCCGGCCTCGGTGAGCAGGACTACTCCGTCACCACCACCCATCTCTCCGGCGATGCCGGCGGTCACGTCGCTGCACTGCACATCGCCCAGGCCGCCGCCGAGCCGCCCTTCGCGCCCATCGAGGGGACCGAGCGCGAGCTGCCCGCCCAGCTAGTCCTGCTCGCCATGGGCTTCCTGCATCCCGAGCAGCAGCTCCTCGATCAGCTCGGCGTCGAGAAGGATCCCCGCGGCAACGTCAAGGCCATCTCGCCCTACACCACCTCCGTGCCCGGCGTCTTCGCCGCCGGGGATGCACGTCGCGGGCAGTCCCTCATCGTTTGGGCCATCAACGAGGGGCGCCAGTGCGCCCGCATCGTCGACCGCTTCCTCGCCGCCAAGCGCGGGGATGGGTCCGGCTCGCTGCCCGAAGATCAGGGCTGTGCCGGGCACGCCGACGCCGACGAAGGCCCCGAGGGCCCTCCCCAGCATGTCGGGCCGGGGGTTGGAGCGGGCTAGCAGTGGGTTGGCGGGCGTCGGAGCGCCGCTGAGCCGGCCGGGTTTGGCTCACGCCGCCGGGTTGGCCGCGGCGTGGAGTGGCTTGCAGTGGGTTGGTGGGCGTCGGAGGCCCCCCGCAGTGGGTTGGCGGCGGGGTGGAGTGGTTGGCCGGTGGGTGGAGTGGGTTGGCCGGTGGGTGGCGGGGTCGGAGCGCATCAGGCGGTTGCTGTTGAGCCGTATCCGTCGGCGCGGGTGGGAGGGG
>DATBPO010000016.1:0-8432 GCA_036561265.1 Solirubrobacteraceae bacterium
CTGGGGGGGGGGGGGTGGGCTGCGGGCTCCCAGGAGGTGACGTGGCCGATGCACCGCTGGAAAACGAGCCCGGGTCGGACGACGGGTACGGGGAGGAGGCGATTGCGTGAAGATACCGCCGCGCATGGCGATAGACCGCGACTTCTGGTCGCAGCGGCGAGTGCTGCTGACCGGCCACACCGGATTCAAGGGGGCATGGCTGTCGCTGTGGCTGCAGTCACTGGGCGCCCGCGTGACGGGGCTCGCGCCGCCTGGTGCGCCCACCAGTCCATCGCTCTATGAGCTGGCCGGCGTCGGGCAGGGGATGATCGAGCGCTCCGTCGACGTGCGTGATCGTGAGGCCGTGCTTGACGCGGTCAAGGCTGAGCGCCCCGAGGTCGTGCTGCACCTGGCCGCGCAGCCCTTGGTCAGGCGTTCGCTCCTCGATCCCGTGGGCACCTACGAGGTCAACGTCATGGGCACCGTCAACCTCCTCGATGCCATTCGCCTGGCCGGCGAGGAGGTGCGGGCAGTGGTGGTCGTAACCTCAGATAAGTGCTACGAGAACACCGGCCTGAAGCGGCCCTTCGCCGAGAACGACCCGCTTGGCGGCAGCGATCCGTATTCGAGCTCCAAGGGCTGTGCGGAGCTCGTCACGACCGCCTACCGCCGCTCCTTCTTCTCCTCGCCCGACGCCCCACGTGTGGCCAGTGCGCGCGCCGGCAACGTCATCGGCGGAGGGGACTGGGGCGAGGATCGGCTCATCCCCGACATCATTCGCGCCGTTGTCAGCGGCCAGCCGATCGCTCTGCGCAACCCTGAGGCTGTGCGCCCCTGGCAGCACGTGCTCAATCCTCTCGCCGGCTACCTGTTGCTGGCCCAGCGGCTATGGCACTCGCCGGAGGCTGCGCGGGGCTGGAACTTCGGGCCGCCCGCCGCTGACGCGCTCACCGTGCGCACGATCGTTGAGATCCTGCGCGAACGCTGGGGGTCCGAAGCGTTCGCCTGGGAGCTCGATGGAACGCCAAGCGCACCCGAGGCAGCGCACCTGGCACTCGATTCGAGCGCCGCCGAAGAGCAGCTCGGTTGGCGCGCCGGTTGGGATCTCGAACAGGCCCTCGAACGCATCGTGCAGTGGCACCGGGCGCATCTGCACGGGGAGAACATGCGTCGAATAACTTTCGATCAGATAACAGAGTTTCCCTAAGTAGTCGTAATCTCAAGGGCCATGAGCCCTTCGATGCTCCGCCGCTACCGTGCCGAACGGCTGCTGCGCCGTGACTTCGAGGCCCTGCGCGAGCGCGTGCTCGCCAGCGTGCGCGCCAATATCGGCGCGCGCCGCATCGTCTTTGACGAAGGCGATCTCGAAGCGTTCTATTCGATGGCATGGCAGGGGCTGTATACGGTGCTCACCGAAGGTCAGGAGATCGAGAGCCCAGCGGCGTGGCTCACCACGGCCTGCTGTCGCCGCGCTATCGACGAGTACCGCGCACGCCAGAGCGACAAGCGGCGTCTGCTGGAAGACGCCATCGAACGCCAGAGCAAGGTGGAACCTGACCTTGCGGGCGCGCTCGATGATGAGATCAAGCTGCGCCACACCTTCGAGGCTCTGCGCCAGCGTCTGGATAAGCGCGAGCAGCAGGTCGCCAGTCTCTGCTACCTGCAAGGCCTCACGCGTGCGCAGGCCGCCGAGCATATGGGCATCAGCGAGGCCCGTATGGGCAAGCTCATGGAGGGTCGCGGCCCCGGTCGTCCCGGCGTGGCCGCCAAGGTGGGCTCTCTGCTCAAGACCATCCAGGGCGATGAATGGTGTGAGCAGCAGGCCTCGCTCATGCGCGGTCTCGCCTTCGGCGTGCACGACCCCGACGGCGAGCGCCACCGTCTGGCTCAGCTGCACTATCGCGAGTGCCCCGCCTGTCGCGCCTACGTCCGCTCGCTGCGCGGCCTCGCTGTCGTACTGCCCCCGCTCGTGCTGCCCTGGGCGCCCGGCATGGCCGGCGGCCTCGGTGGGGCGCTCGGTGGTAGCGCCGGCGCGGGGGCCGGTGGGGGCGTGGGTGCGGGGGCTGGTGGGGGCGTGGGTGCGGGGGCCGGTGGGGGCGTGGGTGCCGGAGCAGTCGGTGGTGGGGCCGCCGGCGGCTGGCTGCCGCTTGGTGGTTCCCTGAGTGTCAAGCTAGCCACCGGCTGCCTGCTCTTCGCCGGCGTGGGGGGCGGCTGCGTGGCGCTGATCACAGGCACTCCTCATGCAAAGCATGCCGTTCACGGCCATGGTGTCGTCAACGGCTTGAGTGGATCGGTGGCCGGTGTACCGCCGACGCTTCCAGTATTGCCTTTGGTTCACCGAGTCACGCGGAGATCTACCGTTCGCGGCACCTCTTCTGCTCCTCACCCACGCTCCAGATCCGTCGTGCCCGTCGTGGGAGCTGCTCAGCGTGAGCTCGGCTTCGAGCGGACTCCCACAACGCACACCCGCCCGATTGCGCACACCCACCCGATTGCTCCGCGTGGCGCCGCGAGCGAGTTCGGGCCCGGTTAGCTCCACCGACGTTGCCGGTGGCGGCCCTGAGGGTGGCCGGTCGCCGGGCTCAGAGCTTGTCGATGGCGCGGTGTAAGTCACGCCGGTCGATGACTCGGGCCACCAGGTATCGCGCACCGGTCTCATCGGCGAGTTCGCGGTAGAGCACGCGATGCTCGCCGACACGCAAACGGCGCCACGGAGTGTGTCCAGCCACTGGCTTGATGTCGAGGTTCTCGGCATTTGCCCCCAACGCCCGGAATGCCTGCTGCACCCGCTTGCGAGTCTGGCGGTCCAGGCGCTTGAGGTCGCGGATCGCGCGTGGGGCGAGCTTGACGTTGCTTAGCGGGTCCGTCATCTACGGCGACCCGGCATCCCGTTCGCGGGCGCTATTGCCCGGCGTCTTGCGCGTCCAGCTTCGCGAATACATCAGCAGCTGAGCGCGTTTCGCCATGCGCATGAGCCTGCTCGGCGGCGGCCATATCCTCGCCAAAGCTCGGAACCTTCGAGAGCAGGTAGTCCTCGAGATCCTGTGCATCGATCGGCACCAGTGCAGCGATAGGCTCGCCGTGTCGTGTTACGAGGGCGGTTTGCTTGGAATCGGCGACGCCGGCGACGACGCCACTTGTGTTGCGCTGTAGATCACGGATGCTGACGGTGCCCATCGGATCCCTCATCCTTTCGAAGATGTCCGACAAGTATATGTATATTCCGGGCATATGTCCAGCCCGGTGAAGGTTGCGGTGGTGGGCCACGTCGAGTGGGTCGAGTTCGCACGCGTGACGCGAATGCCGCGGCCGGGGGAGATCGTTGAGACGCGCGAGCTCTTCGCCGAGCCCGCCGGGGGCGGCGCCGTTGCCGCCGTGCAGCTGGCGCGCCTCTGTGGTGGGGCCACGCTCTTTACGGCCCTCGGCGAGGATGAGCTTGCGCAGCGCGCCTGCGCTCGCCTGCAGGACCTCGGCGTGCGTGTGCGAGCCGCGCCCCGGGCTGCGCCAACGCGCCGCGCGCTGACGCTGGTGGACGATGTGGAGCACGAGCGCACCATCATCACTCTCGGCGAGCGCCTGGAGCCATCGGCGGAGGATCGTCAGCTGCCCTGGGACGAGTTAGCGGGGATGGACGCCGTGTACTTCACCGCCGGCGATCTCGGCGCGCTGCGCGCCGCCCGCCAAGCGCGTGTGCTTGTGGCCAGCCCCCGCGCCTGGCACGCCCTTGGCCATGGCGTTTCCCTCGACGCTCTGGTGCTGAGCGGCGAGGACGCCTCCGAGCAGGCCGACGCGCAGGGCGTGCGCCAGGATGCCACGCTGCTGGTGCGCACCGAAGGGGAGCGTGGCGGCACCTGGCTGCAGGGCGATCGGCCGCAGGGGGAGTGGCGCGCCGCCGAGCCGCCGGGCGCGCTTGTGGACACCTACGGCTGCGGCGACTCCTTCGCAGCTGGGTTCACCTGCGGGCTCGCTTGCGCCCTCGATGTGCCGGTCGCCCTCGAGCTAGCCGCGCGCTGTGGCGCGGTCTGCCTGACGGGAAGTGGGCCCTACCGGCGCCAGCTCACCGCTGCCGAGCTCGGTGCCTAACAGCGCCTAACAGTTCCCGGCCCCGGACCTCAGCCCCGCGGGAACACCTTCATCAGCCGCCGCAGCGCGAGCGGGTTGCCGCGCGGGCGTAGCCGGCCTGTAGCCACGGCTCGCACCGGGTTCAGGCGATCGCCGATGATGTCCACGAAGTCCTGGTAGCCGACGCGCAGGCGCAGGTCCGGGCTCGGGGCCTCGCCCTGGGCGGCCCTGGTCGAGCCGTTGTTGACGGTCAGGTGCCAGGTGGGCACGTCGGGGTCGGTGAACTCCCACTGGAACGTCGTGGGCCGGCTCAGGCCGTGCTCGGGGTTGACCGCACGCACCATCTGATCGAACAGCAGCTCAAGCGTCTCGGGGTCGCGCTTGGAGGGCCCTTCGCGCACCCCGATGATGCCGGCCATCGCCAGCTGACGACCGACCTTGGAGACCTCCTCGGGGGACAGGCCCGGTGGGATCACCGGGGGTCCGGGGAGCTGCTCATGGGGCAGTCCGGCGGAGCGCAGCTTGGTCTGCAGCGAGGTGACGCCCTCGCCGCCGATCTTCTCGAAGGTGTAGCCGAAGCACGTCAGATAGCGTTCATCCCATCCCGGCGGCTGCAGCACCTGTCCGGTCCAGGGGAGCACTTCGCGCAGCAGCTTCGCCACCGCCCCCGCCACGCGCGGGTCTTCGCGGTTCAGGTCGCACAGCAGCTTCACGCCGAAGCCGATATGGCGCTGCTCATCGAGCGCCACGTTCTCCATGCCCTGCCGGAAGGCCGGCAGCAGGTTGCGCTCCTCCAGGTAGCTCGTGATCATGTGCTGGCCCGTCTGCGCCAGGCTGGCCTCGATCACGAAGTGATACAGCGCCACTGCTGCCCCCAGCTTGGGCCGGGAGCGATCGGCGCGCAGTTCCACCGCCATCGTGTCGAGGCGGTCGAAGATCTTGCGAAAGCCCGGCGTCAGTTCGTGCTCAATCGCGTTCAGGCCGCTAGCCATCGAGCCGTCGCCCAGGCCGCACACCTCCTGCATGAAGCGCTTGAAGAACACCGCGTGGCGCGCCTCATCGACCTGCTGCGTGGCCAGGAAGTACTTCTGCTCCTCGCGCGGCGCCGCGTCGATGTAGGGGGACAGGTTGTCCGCCACCGCATCCTCGCCCCAGAAGAACAGCGAGTAGTTCCACAGCGCCGCCTTGCGCTCGAAGTCCGTGAACTCCTCACGCCACTGGCGTGCGTCCTCGCTGAAGTCCAGCTCCGTCGCGCTCCAGTTGCCGCGCTCCCAGCGCGCATACAGGTCCTCGTAGGAGATTGCGTCTGCCGGCAGGCTCGCAACGCCGGCGCTGGCCTGCGGGCCGCGCGGGGCGCTCGTGGCGGTTGTGGAGCCCGCGGGTGTTGTGGTGGTGGCCATGTCTTCTCTCAGCTCCTCTTCGTCTGCGCTTCGCGGTAAGGGTCCCCTGCTGCTTGAGATTGCTGCACTCGGCTAGGTTGCTGCTCTCGGCTAGGTGGCCGCTCTCAGCGAGGTTGCCGCCCTCGGCGAGGTTTGGCTGCCTGGCCAGTCCGAAGCGTAGCGCACCGCGGAACGACCGTCCATCGGGATAGCCTCGACCCCACATGTCTACCGCGACCGCGGACAGATCGGCGAGCGCGTGGGCGGGCTTGGCGGAGAGCCTGCGCCGGGCCCCCACCACGTTGCCGGCGCTGGTGGCCGTGGCGGGGATGATCGTGTGGGCGACCGATCAGGCGGGCTATCCGCTGACGCACTGGGCGCCGGGTGGACTGGTGGCGCTGGCGCTGGTGGGGATCGCCGCGCTGGCGGTGCCGTTGCGCTTCTCAGAGGTACCGCCGGCGGTGCGCGTGGCCATGCTGTGCCTGGCGGGCTATGTGGCGCTGAGCTTTCTCTCGATCTTGTGGGCGGGGGTACCGGGGGATGCCTGGGAAGGGGCCAACCGTTCGCTGCTGTACCTGCTGGTGTTCATGCTGTTCGGCCTGTGGCGCCAGCGTGGCGCGAGCGCGGCGCTGCTACTGGGGACCTGGACGGTGGCGATGATCGCGCTGGCGGCGTTCACGGCGCTGCACGTCGATCACGGCTCGATCGCCGAGCTGCTGCCCGACGGACGCCTGGTGTACCCCACGGGTTACCCGAACGCCAACGCGGCGCAGTGGCTGATGGCCTTCTGGCCGGCGCTCTTGCTGGCGCGCAGCGAGCAGCTGTGGTGGTGGCTGCGCGGCGTGCTGGCGGGCGGCGCGGTGCTGCTGGCGGCGGTGGCGCTGCTGAGCCAGAGCCGCGGCTCGCTGTTCGCGATGCCACTGACGGCGGTGCTGGTGTTCGCGCTGCTGCCCGGTCGTGTGCGCACCTTCGCGGTATTCGTGCCCGTCGCACTCGGCGTGGGCGCGATCGCGCCGGTGGTGCTGCGCGTGGGCAATCGCCTGCACGACGGCCAGGGCGCAGCGGGGACGCTGCACGAAGCCACCACGGCGATGTTTGTGGCAGCGGCGCTCGTCGGTGCCGTGGTGGCGGTGGCGGCGCTGATCGAGAGCCGGCGCGTGCTGTCTGGAGCGGCCGGGGCGCGCGTGCACCGGGGCGCGACCGTGCTGGCGGGCCTGGCGCTGCTGGCGGTCATCATCGGTGGCCTGGCGCTCGCGGGCAATCCGCTGACGCGCCTGGAAGACGGCTGGCACAGCTTCAAGGGCGGCTACGGCTCCTCGGGCAGCCAGAGCGGCAGTCGCCTGGTGAGCGGCCTGGGCAGCAACCGCTACGACTTCTACCGCGTGGCGCTTGACGAATTCAAGGCGCATCCGCTGCTGGGCATCGGCGCCGATAACTACGCCCAGCAGTACCTGCGCCACGGGCGCAGCCAGGAGACTCCCCACTACCCGCACAGCGTCGAGCTGCGCACGCTCACGCAGACGGGCCTCGTGGGCGGTGTGCTCGCGCTCGTCGGGCTGGCGGCGGCGCTGCTGGCTGCGCTGGGGGCGGTGCGGAGCAAAGACCCCCTGGGGCGCTATGTGGCGGCAGCTGCCCTGGCGGGCTTTGGCTACTGGGTGGTGCACGGTTCGGTCGATTGGTTTTGGGAGTTCGCAGGGCTGGGGGCACCGGCTTGGGCAATGCTGGGTCTGGCCTGTGCGCTGGCGCCGCGTCAACAGCAGCAGCGACAGGCGACGCTCGGCCGGCGACGCTGGTATGTGCTCGCTGGACTGCTCCTGATGTCGCTGCTGGCGGTCGCGTCGCTGGCGGCCCCCTGGCTGAGCCAGCTGGAGGTAGAGAACGCCGCGCGTGTGTGGCCGGCATCGCCGGCGAAGGCCTATGCGCGCTTGAACGATGCAGCAAGCCTGAACCCGCTGAGCGACGCTCCGTATGTGGTGGCGGGCAGCATCGCACTGCGTCTGGGCGAAACGACGCACGCCGACCACGAGTTCGCCCTCGCCTTGCAGCGCGTGCCCGATGACGCCTACGCAACGCTGGAGCGGGGGGCGATCGCGTCCTCTAGGGGGCACCGAGCCCAGGCGCTCGCGTTGCTGGAGCGCGCGGCGCAGCTGGACCCGCGGGATGCGCTGACGCGCGAAGCCTTGGCTGTGGTCAGGGCGGGAGGCCGCATCGATGTCGGAGAACTGAACCGCTCAATCCTGCGCGAAGCTCAGCAACTCTCATAAGGCGGATGCAGCGATCCTGTAAATGCCAGCATGTTCGCGGCTTTGTACCTATACAGTGAGACGTATCTTCGCTAGCGTGTGCAAAGAAGACCTGGTTGATTCGCTGTTCCCGGCGTGGTGTCGGGACTCCGGTGCAGGACATCGGCGGCGAGGACGGGGCACACGGCACGGAGAGTGGTCCCAACGCGCCGCTCAGGCCGATTCGAAACCCAAGGCAGGGACATGAAACGCCATCGCTCCAGGTTCATGCTCATGATGCTTTCGCTCGCAGCGGCGCTGGGCGCGTTGCCGGGTAGTGCCGTGGCGGGCTCGTTGCTAAGCGGCTACGGCGGTCCGGGCGGCGGCACGCAGGCGCTGCTGGGCTCGACGCTCGTAAATGGAGAAGGCGGCTCCTCAGGCGGCTCTTCCGCCGGCGGGGCCTCCTCCGGGAGCGGCTCGCTACAGGCACAGGGCAGCGGATCGAGCGAACGTGGCCAGGGCGGCGCGGGCGCAGGCGGCGGCTCCACACCAGGCGGCAGCTCTTCCTCGGGCGGTAGCTCGGCATCCGGGGGTAGGGGCGGCGGCGTGAAGGGAGCCGGTGGCGCCGCCGGCACATCCGCGAGCGGCTCCGCTACGTATACATCAGCGAAGGGTGCGCGGCCTGTGGCAGGGATGGCGGCCGCTAGAGCCGCCGAGCAGGCGCCGCTCGGTTTTACGGGCACTGACGCGTTGCTACTCGCGTTCGTGCTAGGTGTGTTGGCCATCACCC
>DATBPO010000017.1:0-5568 GCA_036561265.1 Solirubrobacteraceae bacterium
GCCGCGCTGGGGTTGCGCCAGAACATGCGCCGCTCCAGGCGGTACTGGCGCCAGGTCAATACCAATGCGTCAGACATCGGCGGTCAGTTCCAGGTAGACGTCCTCCAGTGATGGCCGCCCGACGCTCAGCTCCTCCAGGCGCCCGCCGCGCTCAAGCGCACGTGCCGTCAGTTCGTGCAGCAGCCGCGTGGGGTCGTCGGTCTCGTGCTCCACAAGTTCACCGCGCCCGTCGCGATAGGTGACGCGATAGTGCGACGCCCCCACGCCCAACTCCCGCGGCGGGCCGATTGCCAGCACGCGGCCGTCCTTGAGGATCGCCACGCGGTCGGCCAGCGCCTGGGCCTCATCCAGATAGTGGGTGGTCAGGAGGATCGTCTTACCCAGCTCACGCAGCGAGCGGATCGTCTCCCACGCCGTGCGGCGCGCCTCGGGATCGAAGCCGGTGGTGGGCTCGTCGAGGAAGATCAGCTCGGGATCGCCCACCAGCGCGAGCGCGAAGTCAAGCCGGCGCAACTGGCCGCCGGAGAGCTTGCGGCTGCGCACGTCAGCCTTGTCCTGCAAACCCACCAATCCCAGGACTTCCTCCACATCGCGCGGCGCGGGATAGAAGCTCGCCCAGTGGCGCAGTGCCTCGCGCGGGGTGATGTGGCTGTAGATGCCGCCGGACTGGAGCACGATGCCGATGCGCTGGCGCAGCTCGCGGCTACGCCCCGCCGGGTCGTGGCCCAACACCGACACGTCACCGCCGCTGCGCTCGCGATAGCCCTCGAGGATCTCAACCGTGGTCGTCTTGCCCGCGCCGTTTGGTCCCAGCAGCCCGAACACCTCGCCGCGGGCGACCGCGATGTCGATGCCGCGCACGGCCTCAAAGTCGCCGTAGCGCTTGCGCAGGTCGCGCACCTCGATAGCCGCCTCGGGGTCGGTCACGAACGAATCATGTCAGCCAGGCCCAGCCGGCTCGGCGGCAGCGGTTCGTCTGGCCGCAGGTGCCCGAGGCCGTAGCGCAGCAGCATGAGCGTGTCGGCGTCTCGCGTGCCTTCGCTTGGGTCGCCCAGCACGACACTGACCACGACGGCGTCGCCGCGCCGTGCGGCGCCCACCAGGCAGTAGCCGGCGCCGTTTGTGTGACCGGTCTTGACACCCACCACGAAGGGGTAGCGGCCGACGAGGTCGTTGTGGTTGATCACCACCTGCCCGTCGGTGAGCCGGGCGCTGTGCTGGTCCACGACGCCCGCGACCGTCTGGTTGCGCAGCAGCACCAGAGCCAGCCGCGCGAGATCACTGGCGCTTGAGTAGTTGCTGGGTGTGTCCAGCCCTACGGGCGTGGAGTAGTGGGTGTGGCGCAGGTGTAGTCGCACCGCCGCGGCGTTCATCCAGCCCACGAAGCGGTCTGTGGAGCCGGCCAAGTCCACCGCGAGGGTGTGTGCGGCGTCGCCGCCACTGGGCAGTAGCATCGCCTTGAGCAGATCTCTTACCGTTAGCCTCTGGCCGGCTACGAGGCCCGCCACCGTCTCGCCTGGGGAGGCGACATAGGGCTGCACGGTCAGCACATGTCCGGCGCTCGCGTGGGTGATCGCCACATAGGCGGTCATCATCTTGGTAGTGCTGGCGATCGCTCGCCGTTCGTATGGATTGCGCGCGTACAGGACATGCACGCTGTTCGTAACGACGCTGTCGGCATCGCCTTGCAGGACGATCGCTGCGCCCGCGCCAATCACGGGCTGATCCTCGGCGCCCGCGGTCCCAGGCGTTGCCAAGAGCACCGACGCTGCGAGCAGGCCGATAAGCGCCCGCCGGCCCGGGGCTACCAGTGGACCCCTCGCATGAGCGTGGCCATCGCGATCTGCTCGGCGGAGGCGCGCTCCTCGACGTTCTTCTCGCCGCGCGCGGCGGCGGAGTCGGGGAAGACGCGGTAGGCGGCGTAGAGGATGCGGTCGGCGGCGTTGGGCGCGAGCGCGTAGAAGACCTCGCCGAAGGTGCCCAGGCGGGTGTTGATGACCTTGGGCTTGGAGCGCAGCGCCTCGCAGACCATGTCGGCGGCCTCCTCGGGGGTGGCGGCGGGGAAGGAGTCGTACATCTTGGTGGGGGCGATCATCGGCGTGCGCACGAGCGGCATGTGGATGGTGGTGAAGGTCACGCCGTCGCCGAGCACCTCGCTGGAGGCCACGCGCGTGAAGGCGTCGAGCGCGGCCTTGGAGGCGACGTAGGCGGAGAAGCGCGGCGGGTTGGTCTGCACGCCGATCGAGGAGATGTTGACGATGTGCCCGGACCCCCGTGCGCGCATCGGCGGCAAGAGGCCCATGATGAGCTTGACGCTGCCGAGGTAGTTGAGCTGGATCGTGCGTTCGTAGTCGTGGAAGCGCTCGTAGCTGAGCGCGACGGAGCGGCGGATCGAGCGCCCTGCGTTGTTGACGAGCATGTCCACCGCGGCGTGCTCGGCGAGCACCTGCTCCACGAGCTCATCAATCGAGTCGAGGTTGGAGAGGTCGGCGCTGTAGACGTAGGCACTGCCGCCCTCGGCTTCGATCTCCCGCTTGACCTCTTCGAGCTTCTCGGTGCCGCGCGCCACCAGCAGGGGGATGCCGCCGGCGGCGGCGACCTTCAAAGCGGTGGCCTTGCCGATGCCCGAGGAGGCGCCGGTAATGAGCACGGTGCGCCCGTTCAATGCCGCCTGCAGCGAGCGCTCCTTCAACCGATCGGGGTCGAGGTGGCGCTCCCACCAGTCCCACAGCCGCCCGGCGTAGCTCGAGAGGGCGGGCACTGCGATGCCGCTGCCCGCGAGCGCTGCCTCGGTGGCCGTCGTATCGAAGCGGGGTCGCAAGGAGACGTGCTCGATGACCTCCTCGGGGATGCCGAAGTCGCCCAAAAGCGCGCGGCGCGCCTCGCGCAGGCCCGGCGCACCCGTCAGCCGCGTGAGCAGGCCCAGGCCGGGCGCAGCCAGACGCCGGTCGATGCTCACCGCCGAATGGGGTGCGTGCGCGGCCTTGGCGAACTCGTTCATCACGTCGCTCACGCGCTGCGAGCGGGGGTTTGTCAAATGGAACGCCTGCCCATCGAGGCCCGGCTGATGCGCGATGTGATCGAGCGCGTCGGCGACGAAGTCGACGGGCACGATGTTGGTGTAGCCGAGGTCGAGCCCCACGAGCGGCAGCCACTGTGGCAGCCAGCGACGCATGCGCTGGATGGCCTTGAAGAAGTAGTAGGGGCCGTCGATCTTGTCCATCTCGCCGGTGCGCGAGTCGCCCACGACGATCGCCGGGCGATACACGCGCCAGGGCCCCTTGCGCTGCTCGCGCACGATGCGCTCGGACTCGAACTTGGTCTGGTGGTAGGGCGAGGGCAGGCGCTGGCCCTCATCGAAGGAGTCCTCGCGGAAGACGCCCTTGAACTCGCCGGCGACGGCGATGGAGGAGACGTGGTGCAGGCAGCCGGCCCCCAGCGCGCTGGCCAGCGCCACGGCCTCGGCGGTGCCGCCGACGTTGACATTGCGGTTGCTCTCCTCGGAGGCCGTCATGTCGTAGACGGCTGCCAAGTGGAAGAAGTGCTCGATCCCCTCGCTGCGGAGGTCCGCGATCTTCACCTTCTCGACGCCTAGCAACGGCAGCGTCAAATTGCCAGCAACTGGGTGCACGCGCTCGCGCACCGAGGGACCATGCGTGGCCTCCCAGCGTTTAATGAGCCGCTCCAGGCGCGCCTCCGAGCCCTCGCGCACGAGCACGTAGATGTCGCCCTCGCGCGCCAGCAGCCGCTCCACGAGGTTGTGCCCGATGAAGCCGGTGGCGCCGGTGACGAAGTAGGCCATTCAGGCGAGGATAGCCCGACGATGCCCAAGGGCGTGTTCAGGTGAGGCGATATGCCTGGGACGCCACCCGCCGTTTGCGTCTCGCCCTGGCTCTCAGGCGCCAGCGCCCGCTCCCCCGCGGCCCTCGCCGCCCGCGAAACGCCCGGCGCCCGCGATGGCGTCGGCGAACACCTCGGGCCCTGCCTGCGCCTCCAGCTGCAAACCCTCGGCGAGTGTCATACCGAGCCCCTCGATCGCGGCACGCCGATCGGCGAGCATGGTGCTCTGGGGAAAGCGCGCCAACCCCTCGGCCAGCGCCAGCGCGCGCTCCAGGTGCATGCCCTCGGAGACGACCTCGGTCAGGAGTCCCATCGCCAGCGCCTCAGAGGCGTCGATCATGCGCCCGGTGAGGATCAGGTCGAGCGCGCGGCCGAGCCCGATGACGCGCGCCATGCGCTGCGTGCCGCCATCGATCAGCGGCACCCCCCAGCGGCGCTCGGGGAAGCCCAGGGTGGAACCCTCACAAGCGATGCGCAGGTCGCACCACAGCGCGAGCTCCAGGCCGCCGGCGAGGCAATAGCCGGAGATGGCGGCGATCGTGGGCTTGGAGGGGGTCAGTCGTGTGAAGCCCATCGGTCCCTCCGGCGCCATGAGGCGCCCGCCGAAACTGTCGATCGCCTTCAGATCGGCGCCGGCACAGAAGGAGACATCGCCGGCACCGGTGAGCACCAGCACACGCGCGTCGTCTTCTGACTCGAAGCGCAAAAAGCCCGCGTAAAGCAACTCCGCGGTGGGTCCGTCGACGGCGTTGCGTCGCTCGGGGCGGTCGATCGTGAGGACGGCCGCCGCGCCGTGGCGCTCGTAGCGGACGGCCTCGCTGCTACCAGCCACCGCGCCAGGCGGCGTTGCTGCCGAGTGCCTTCTGCGCGGCCTTGCGGGCTTCCTTGCGCTTTTCCAGGCGCCGCAGCAGCAGGCTCATAAACAGCACGAAGAGCGGAAAGAAGATGATCAGGATGAAGCCGGCGTTGGTGACGACCTTGTCGTCGGTGGCCCCGTAGAAGCCGCGCCCGTCGTTGTAGGCCAGCGCAGAGGGCGCGAGCACGAGCAGCAACACGAGCGCGGAGGTGAGGGCGGCAGGCAGTCGGCGCATGACGAGCAGGAATCCTACCCTGTCAGCGGATGGCAGTACTCATCGCATCGGACCTGCACAAGGACATCGCCGGCAAACCGCTCTTGCGGGGGGTCAGCTTCAAGCTGGAGCGCCGCGAACGGATGACGATCGCGGGGCGCAACGGCGCGGGCAAGACGACGCTGCTGCGCATGCTCGCGAACGAGACGGCGATCGACCGCGGCGAGCTGAGCGTCGCGAAGGGCGCCCGCATCGCCCTGCACGACCAGCGCCCGCCCCGCGAGCGCTCGATCTCGCTGCGCGACTACGTGCTGAGCGCGTGCGTGGAGGAGCTGCGCGTGGAGGCGGAGCTGGCGGAGCTCGAGCAGCGGATGGCGGGCGGCGCGCAGGACGAGGCGACGCTGGAGCGCTACGCCAGGGCGCAGGCGCGCTTGGATGCGCACGGCGGCTACCTGTGGCGCGACCGGGCGACCATCATGACGCGCGGCCTGGGCTTCGGCGAGCAGGACCTCGACCGCAATCTCAAAACCTTCTCTGGCGGCCAGCTGACGCGCGCCTCGCTGGCGCGGGCGCTGGCGACGAACGCCGATGTGCTGCTGCTGGACGAGCCCACGAACCACCTCGACATCGAGTCGCTGGAGTGGCTTGAGCAGACGCT
>DATBPO010000018.1:0-5244 GCA_036561265.1 Solirubrobacteraceae bacterium
ACGATCTCAAGACCCCCCTGCTGATCGGCGAGCAGGTCGAGTGTGACTGTGATCGAGCCATCCAGCGAGTTCTCGATCGGCACCAGCGCCCAGCGCACAGCGTCCTCCCGCACGGCGATGATCGCGTCGTAGATCGTCGCAAATGCAACCGGCGCGATCGACTCCGGCGCCGCGCTGCTCAACAGCGCCTCCTCGCTGAACGTCCCCGCCGGTCCCAGGTAGGCGACGCCGGGAAGCTCAGGGCGAGGGCGTGCGGACATCTTCTGTCGATGCGCTGAGCGCCAGGCGCATCGCCTCGGCCTCCTCGGGCGAGAGCTCGAGTTCGCTCTGCCCGCCGTGTATCTGCTTGGCGTACACCCGCGCCTGCTCGCGATGGTGGATGCAGGATAGGACGACCCCCGAGCGGGTTCCATCGAGCAGTGCGATCGAGACCGACTGGCGCCCGGAGAGCTCGTTGTAGGCGTCGTAGCGCACGAGTGCGCTGTGCGAGATGGCGCCCTGCAGCGCGACCTCAACGGCTCCCAGCCGCTGCTCCAGGCGCTCGGCTGCATCGCCGACGTACTCCCGCAGATCCTGGAATGCCTGCTGCAGCTGGGCGGCATGGGCCACGACGTCGCGCTCGCCCTCCGCGCCGAGGATCACGCGCTGGGAGGCGCGCAGGCGTCGCAAGCCGATCAGCGCCGCGAGGCAGCCGAGCAGCGCAACCACGGCGACCGCCGCGGCCGCGAGTGCGACGATTCCCTGGGTATCCGTCAACGATGCGGCTGCCATCGACACAACTTAGTGCCTACGCCCACGGACGCGACCGGCTAAATGCGGCTCGCCGGGTTTGCGTGCGGATACGCCGCGCCGCGACGCCTATTCAAAGACGACGTCGTAGGTCTGCTTGTTGTTTTCGGTATTGCTCTCGCCGGGCACCGGCTGGACGGCGGTGCTCACGCGCGAAGCCGCACCGACGGCGACGCCTTCAACGGGAATGTCCACCGGCGAGGTGCTCCCCGGTTCGGTCTTGTTGATGACGTGGGAGGCCTTCAGCTGCTTGCCGCCGCTGGTGACGCTGACTTCGACCTTGACGTTGGTCTCTGCGTTGCTGCCTCCATTTTCGACCATCACGGTGAACGTTGGGTTGGCCCCCGAGTGAACGTGGTTGACGGCGGGCGCCGGCTGCAGCGTGCTCGCCCCGACACTGACCCCAGTAATGGAGTGCCCATGCGTGCCGGGCGCCACGGCGCCATTGGAGGAGCTCGTCGCGGACTTGCCCGTCAGGCGTGAGAGCACCGTTTCCGGTTCCAGCCAGCCCAGGTTGGGCAGGAAGCTGCTCGTGGCCGCGGTCTGTTCGTGGATGCCGTTGGCGCCCAGCGTCTGTGCGATCAACGGCGCCACGCGCTGCGAGTAGATCACGTCGGAGGCCAGGAAGTTCTCCATGTCGCCGGCAATGTAGGTGCTGGCCTGCTTGCTCTGGCCCCCCAGCGCGGTGCGCACCTGGGCGGCGATCTTGCGTACTCCTTCCTTGCGCAGATCCATGAGCAGCAGCAGGTTGCGCTGCGCGGCGGTCATTTCGCCCGGCACGCTGAGACCCTTGGCCTGCTGCGCCTGGCTTTCGGCAAGCTGGCCGTATTCATTGATGTGCTGCTCCACCGCCTGCGGGGTGCTCCCCGAGGCCCCGGCCAACGTGGCGAACATGGGGCGCGCGACTTCCGCGTCGGATTGGCCCACGATCTGGGTGGCGTGCTGGTTGTAGCTCTTCAGCGCGCTCTCTTTGCGGCTTTTCAGGCAGCCGTTGACGATCAAGACGATCACGATCAGCAGCACCACCCCCACGCCGGCCGCGATGCGACGGCGCACCAGCAACGCGTGGTGATCGAGCGAGCCGCCGCCCCCCCCCGCCTGCGGGCGGCGCGGGCTGGGTCGCGGCGCTCCCGCGCGTCTGGGGGCGCGTGGCGCTCCAGATGGCCCGGCAACCGTGGGCTCGTCCTCGTCATCGTCGAAGAACGACAAAAAGCTATCTCCTTGCAGGGCCGTGGAGGAAGGCTTCAGTATGACCGCAGCCACGGTCGCGTCGCTGAGGAGCGACGGCCGCACCACCGCCGCCTCCCTAACCCTCTGCAATTTCTCGCTCGCAGCGGCTTTTCCTGCCCGCCCAGGCAGGGGGTGCGAGCGCCCGCGGCGAAATCCAAAGGCGGTGGACTCGCTCCAGACCCTCGTCGTCCCCGGCGCCGACGCTTTGGTGCTCGGGCGCTATCGCCTGCACGAGCGCCTCGGCGCCGGCGGTTTTGGAGTCGTCTGGAGTGCCTATGACGAGCAACTGCACCGCGAGGTGGCGGTCAAGCGGATATGGCTGCAGGGGGATGCCGGACACGCCGGGCACGCTGAACACGCCGAGCGGGCCACGCGCGAGGCACAGGCGACCGCCAGGCTTTCCCACCCCGCGATCGTGGCCCTCTACGAAGCACAGGCGCAGGACGACGCCTTCTATCTCATATCCGAGCTGGTGCACGGCGACACCCTCGGGGCGGTGTTGGCCGATGGGCAGTGCACAGATGAGGAAGTGCTGGCGATTGGCGTCGCACTGAGCGCGGCGCTCGAGCACGCCCACGCCCGCGGCGTAGTGCACCGCGATGTCAAGCCACACAACATCCTCGTGCCCTATGAGGGGGGTGAGCACACCGCGAGCGCAGCCAAGCTGACCGATTTCGGCGGCGCGCTGCTGGCCGGTGAGGACGTCCTGACCCGCACGGGCGATGTTCTCGGCACGCTCGCATACATGGCTCCCGAGCAGAGCGAAGGACGCGAAGCCACACCCCAGTCCGATCTCTACTCGCTCGCGCTCGTGCTGTACGAGGCCCTCAGCGGCGTCAATCCCGTGCGCGGCGCCAACCCTGCTGAGACCGCGCGTCGTATCGGCGGGCAGCTGCCCCCACTGCGACGCTACCGCCGCGAGCTTCCGCGCGAGCTGGGTCACGCACTGGATGTCGCCCTGGCGCCCAACCCGCGGGCACGCGGCACGCTCGCCGACCTGCGCCGGGTTTTCGATGAGCTGCTTGCGCACGGGCTCACTCAGGGTCCCCATTTCGCATCTGCTCTTCAACAGGGGCAGGGAGATCCACATTCCGCCACCGTGCGTGCCCTTGCCCCTGCCCCCGTGCGTGCCCCTGCCCCCGTGCGTGCCCCCGCTCCCGCGCGCGTACCTGCACCCCCACACGCCCACGCTCCGGCCCCCATCCCGCCTGCCGCGACGCCTGAGCCCGTCCCACGCCGAGCTCTGCTGCTGCCACGTGCCCTGTGGTTGGCCGCTGCACTTGCCCTGGCTGTGTGGCAGAGCGTGGTGGGACGCCCCGGCCTGGCTGTGTTGGCCCTAGCGGCGATGGCCCCGCTGCTCCTCTTGCGTCGCACCCCCGCCCAGGTGTTGGGTGCAGTTCTCGCTCCCGCACTTGGTGCGATCGGCCTCGCCGGCGTGTTTCCGGCTGTCGCGGGGCAGCCCGTCGCGTGGCGGGCTCGCGTGCTCCTGGGCGCGCTCGGCTACTGGTGGCTGTGCCTGGCTGAGCCGTTGCTCGGAAGACGCCTGTGGCTCGGACCACCGCAGGCGGCGCTGTCCTACCCAGGCGGTCGCGCCTCATGGGAGAGCTCGCTTGACGGGGCTTTTAACCACGTGCTCGTACCGCTGCTGAGCGCAGGAGTGCTCCTCGGCGCCGCGCTGTGGGCGTTGGCGGCGCTTGTGCTCCCCTGGTTGGTGCGGGGCCGCCACGCAGCCGTCGATCTCGTCGCGGCCACGATGTGGACGGCTGCGTTGCTGAGCGCCGAGCCCCTACTTGACCATGGCTTGCCACTCGTGTCCGGCCAGGCGTTGCCTCGCGGAGCGCTGCTCGCGGCGATCCTCGCCGGTGCCCTGGCAGTGGCTGCCCGTGCCTTGCGTGGTCCAGTCTGACTAGCATGACTCGCGGGGATCGGCATTCGTCCGGTCAGGCCGCTTCCATGAACCCTCTGAAGAACCTGGAGACAATGATCGCCAACCTCGTCGAGGGGACGTTCGGCCGTGTCTTTCGCTCGGAGGTGCGTCCGATGGAGCTCGCGCGCAGGCTCACGCGCGAGATGGACGCGCACCGCACTAGCTCGGTGTCGCGCGTGTACGTACCCAGCGAGTATGCGGTGTGGCTCTCGCCGGAGGATCGGGCGCTGTACGAGGGGGTCGAGCACGAGCTAATCGAAGAGCTCTGCGCATACCTGCTCGAGCACGCCCGCCGTGAGAACCTGATGCTGGCCTCGCCGCCCCAGATCGTCTTTCACACCGACGAGCGCCTGACGTTGGGGGAGTTCGGCATCGAGGCGCACCTGGGGCGTGCCCAGGAGCGGGAGGACGCGGGCTCCGAGGTGCAGGGCGCATCGGCAGAGCAGGACGCCGGCCCCGAGCCCGAGCGTGCACATCGCAGCCGAGCGCCAGTTCCGTCAGCTGTGCAGCCCGACGAGCGTGCAGCCGGCAGCGTGAGCGAGGAATGGCTTGAGCCTGCGGCCAAGCCCAGACCCGCTGCGCCGCTCCCGCCCGCCTCTGCTCGTGAGCCGGCCAAGCGTGGGGAGACGATGATCTACAGCTCCTCCCAGCGCATCGGCGGGGCGGTGCAGGAGGCCCGCAACCGCCGCAGCTCGCGCGCGGTGCTGGTGGTCGGCGGCAGACGCGTGCTCGTGCCGCCGCCCGGCGCGGTGCTGGGGCGCAGCCGCGACTGCGACATCGTGCTGGACGACGCCGGGGTTTCGCGGCGTCACGCCGAGATTCGTCCTACCGAGGATGAGTGGGTGTTGGCCGACCTCGGCTCCACCAACGGCGTGCGCGTCAATGGCCGGGCGCTGCGCAGCAAACACGCCCTGCAGCTGGGCGACCGCATCGAGCTGGGCAACACCGAGCTGGTGTTCGAAGTCCGATGACCACCTTGCAGCCGGTATCGGTGGCGCTGAAGTTCGGGTTCCTTGCCGTGATGTATCTATTCCTCGTGTGGGTCGCGCGCAGCGCCCTGCGTGACCTGCGCGGCCGCGAAGGTATCGGCAGCACCCACGCCGGCGCCTCGCACCTGAGGGGAGCCGCGGCCGCCGCCCAAGGCCCCGTCGATCCCGCAGCCACAGGGCTACACTCGGCCTCCACGCTCGGTCCCGTGGATCTTGCTTCGCGCGCGCCTCGGCTCGTGGTCGAGCGCGCTCCAGGTCACGACCCCGGGATGATCTATGACCTGGACGGCAATATTGTGCTGGGTCGCG
>DATBPO010000019.1:0-3634 GCA_036561265.1 Solirubrobacteraceae bacterium
CCACTGAAAACCAAGAAGAACACGAATATACAATATAACCAAACACTAACCTCTTCCCAACACCCACCGCAGAGCCATCTACGCGCCTTCGCCGGACGGCCTGATCCACAAGCTCTCACTCGACAGCGGGCGGGAGGCTCAGTCGGGCGCGTGGCCGGTGTCGATCACGCGCGACGCCACGCACGAGAAGCTGACGGCCTCGCTGAACATTGAGGGTGCCTACGTGATCGCCACGACCGGCGGCTACATCGGTGACGCACCTCCTTACCAAGGCCATGTCGTGCTGATCGACCGCTCCACTGGCCACATAAGCGCGGTGTTCAACACGCTCTGTGCCAATCGCCATGCGCTGATCGTGCCGAGCAGTTGCCGCTCGAGCGACTCGGCGATCCTCTCGCGCGCGGGTCCGGTGGTGGAGCCGAATGGGCGCATTCTGATCTCCACCGGCAACGGCCCGTGGAATGGCGCAAGCGACTTCGGGGACAGCGTGATCGAGCTGGACTTCCCGACGCTTGCGCCGCGCCAGGCCTTCACGCCGGTCAACGAGGCGCAGCTGAATGAAACGGACACCGATCTGGGCTCGGGCTCGCCGACGCTGCTGGGCTCCGAGCGCGTGATGATCGCAGGCAAGGACGGGATCATGCGCGTGCTGGATCTGGCGCGCCTGGACGGCCGCGCCCCGCGCAGGGGCGGGCTGGGCACGCGGGGATCGCGCGAGCGCGTGGGGGGCGAAGTGCAAACCCTGCCACTGCCCGGCGGCGGCGAGCTGTTCACGGCAGCGGCGGTCTGGCACCAGGGCAGGCGCACGACGATGTTCGTGGCCGGCGAACACGGCACGGGCGCGTATGTGCTGAGCGGCGGGCGCCTGCGCGTGGCCTGGCAGAACGGCACGCCGGGCACGAGCCCGGTACTGGCGGGGAACCTGTTGTATGTGTATGAACCTCAGGGGGGAGGAGTGGAGGTGTATGGGCCGCGCTCCCCACATCCGATCGCGCGCTTGCCCGGCGGAGCCGGGCACTGGAACAGCCCGATCGTGGTGGACGGGCACGTGCTGGAGCCAGAGGGCAACGGCAACGACCACGCGACCACTGGCACGCTCGATCTGTTCTCGGCGCAGTGATCGAAAATAGAGGGGCCCAGCTCGCCGGCCTCTAGTCACGTCTGCCGCGGCCCCCCTCCCTCCCCCACCCCCCACGCGATAGCCTCAAAGCATGGAGGAATCACTCTGCGGCCAGCTGCTGCTGGCCTCACCGGCGCTGCACGACCCGAACTTCCGCCGCGCGGTGGTGCTGGTGGGCGCACACAGCGAGGAGGGCGCGATGGGCGTGGTGCTCAATCGCCCCTCGGAGGTGTCGGTGGTCGAGGCCGTCCCCCAGTTGGAGCCCGCGATCGACGTGGAGGAGCCGGTTTACCTGGGCGGCCCGGTGCAGCCGGGCTCGATCGTGCTGCTGGGTGAGTTCCTAGACCCCTCCCCGGCGGGACTGTTGGTGCTGGGGCGCATCGGTTTCCCGGCGCCGGAGACGGGCATCGAGGAGCTGGCGCAGGCGACGGCGCGCCGGCGCGTGTTCGCGGGCTACGCCGGCTGGGGCGAGGGACAGCTGGACTCCGAGCTCGAGCAGGGCGACTGGATCGCGCAGCCGGCGCTGCCGGATGACGTCTTCACCGAGGCGCCGGAGGAGCTGTGGAGCACGGTGATGGCGCGCAAGGGCGGCAGCTACGTGCTGATCGCGCGCATGCCTCCGGACCCGAGTGTGAACTGAACTAAGCTCTCTGGCGATGCTCAGGCTCGCGCGCTGGTCAACCACGCACAGGCTGTATGTGATCCTCGGCTGGCTGGCGCTGATCGTTCTCGTCAACGTCGTGGCGCAGTCGGCGGGTACGTCGTACTCCAACAACTTCACGCTGCCGAACTCGGACTCGCAGCGGGCCGCGGATCTGCTGCAGAAGAGCTTCCCGGTGCAGGCGGGTGACCGGGACACGATCGTGTTCAAGGTGAGCAGCGGCAGCGTGCAGGACCCGGGCGTGCGCGCCCGCATGGAAGCGACCTTCGCGCGCGTGGCCAAGCAGCCGCACGTGACGAGCGTCGTGAGCCCCTATGCGAGCGGCGCGGGCGAGGCGATCTCCAAGAGCGGGCGGATCGCGTTTGCGACGGTGCTGTTTGACGAGAAGGCCAACGACCTGCCCAAGAGCGCGGGCGAAAACGTGGTGAAGGTGGCCAAGGCGGCAGGCCAGCCGGGCTTGCAGGTGGAGCTGGGCGGCTTTGCGATCGAGGCGACGCAGCGCGAAGGCTTCGGACTGTCCACGGCCGTGGGTCTGATGGCGGCGATCGTGGTGCTGCTGATTACCTTCGGCTCGCTCGTGGCGATGGGCCTGCCGATCATCACGGCACTGTTCGGCCTGGGCACGGGCCTGGGCCTGATCGCGCTATTCACGCATGTGGTGGACACGCCGGACTTCTCCTCGGAGCTGGCGGCGATGATCGGCCTGGGCGTGGGGATCGACTACTCACTGTTCATCTTGACGCGCTTCCGCGAGGCATATGCGGGTCCGGGCCCCACGGCGGGCCTGGTGCGCGAGTCGGTGGTGCAGGCGATGGACACGGCGGGACGCGCGGTGCTGTTCGCGGGTTGCACGGTCGTGATCGCGCTGCTCGGCATGATGGTGCTGGGCGTGAGCTTCCTTTACGGCGTGGCGATCTCGGCGTCGATCGGCGTGCTGCTGGTGATGCTCGCCTCGCTCACGTTCCTGCCGGCGCTCCTCACCTTCGCCGGCCCCCGCCTGGTGAGGCCCAGTCGCCGTGCACGACGCCGCGGCGAGCAGGTGATCCAGCCCCACGGAGGCGGCGCATGGCTGCGCTGGAGCCGCTTCGTGCAGAGCCGTCCGTGGACGATCGCAATCGTCTCGACGCTCGTGATGCTGGCGATCGCCGCGCCGGCGATGGCGCTGCGCCTGGGCTCAAGCGACGCGGGCAACGACCCCAAGAGCTTCACGGCGCGCCGCGCGTATGACCTGCTCGCGGAAGGCTTCGGAAAGGGCTTCAATGGGCCGCTGTTGGTGGTGGCGCAAAACGGCACGCCTAGCGATCTGCACCAGTTGCAGGGCGCCATTGCCACCGCGCCCGGCGTGGTATCGGTGACGCCACCCCGCGTCAACCCTGCGGGCACTGTGGCAACGCTGTCGGTATACCCCAACTCGGCGCCGCAGGACTACGCCACGAGCCAGCTGGTCTCGCATCTGCGCGAAGACGTGATCCCGCCGGTGAGGAAGCAGAGCAACATGCACGTGTATGTCGGCGGCGTCACCGCTGGCTCGGTCGACTTCGCCACCAGCCTGGGGCACAAGCTGCCGCTGTTCATCGGCGTAGTGGTGCTGCTCTCGGCGCTGCTGCTGATGGTCGTGTTCCGCTCACTTGTGATCCCTTTGCAGGCGGCGTTCATGAACCTGCTAAGCATCGGCGCGGCGCTGGGCGTGATCGTGGTGGTGTTCCAGTGGGGCTGGCTCGATGGGCTGATGGAAATCAGCAAGGGGCCGATCGAGTCGTTCATCCCGGTGATGCTGTTCGCGATCGTCTTTGGCCTGTCGATGGACTACGAGGTGTTCCTGGTTTCGCGGATCCACGAGCAGTGGGCGCGCG
>DATBPO010000020.1:0-8630 GCA_036561265.1 Solirubrobacteraceae bacterium
CCTCGACATCGATGACTTCTCACGCGCCAAGATCGATGCGAGCGTCAAGGAGCTGCAGGAAGAGCGTAAGGCTGTTCAAGATCTCGGTCTCATATAGGGCCGGCCACACCCAGATCACTCATAGCATCGTCGTTAAATCAAAGAGGGCGCCCGTGCCAGAGAGACCACGGGCGCCCTATTGATTGCTTACTGCTCTTCAGTACAGGCTAAGCCTTGCTACCGGGATGCCATCCCCTTCCCTGCTTCGCTACCTTCTTTTCCTGCTCGAGTCCGGGGAGGACGCGGTAGAGGTAGTTCTGCTTGATCCCCATGCGGGAGGCGAGCTCGGGGATGGTGACACCGGGCTGCTCACTGACGATGGCGAGCGCCTGCGCGGCACGCGTGCCGGAGCCCTTGCGTCGCCCGGGGGGACGACCGCGCCGTGCGGGAGCCTTCTTGGTGGCGGTTGCGGTGGGTGCTGCCGTCTCCGCGGCTGCCTCGGCGACTACCTTGCGCGGGCGACCGGGTCCGCGACCGCTGCCCTTGGGACGACCGGGCTTGCGGCCAGTGCCCGAGCCCTTGGGGCGGCCTGGCTTACGACCGCTGCCCTTGGGCCGACCGGGCCCGCGACGGGCGGGTGTGGCGGTGGCGGTTGATGGTGCTCCACCGACGCCCTCCAAGGCGGAGGCGGCGGCCTCGAGGCGCTGATACTCATCGATCAGCGGCCGCAGCTCGGCCATCCTGCTTTGGATCTCCTGGCGCTTCTCATCGAGAAAGTCAGTCACGTTTTGTTCCTCTTCACTTGAGCGAATGTGATCTGCACCACATCATTATTTCTGACTGAGACTAACAGTACCTTACACGAATACCCAATCCTGCCGAGGACATGCAAGGTTGCAACCATATTAGGGCTTGATTCAGACGACTCCCGATTAAGCCCTAATCTTCCAGCGGAGCCGGCGGTCGCTGCACTCTCTAATCCTCCAGCAGAGCTCGCAGGCGCTCCAAGGTGCGGGTTGCCTCGCGTTCGGGCATTCCCCCCACGAGAGCGCGGCTGGCGAGTGCGCCAATTGGCCCGAGGGGAGCGTGGAACTCATTGGCATAGTCAAAGCGGGTGGTGCCGTCGGTGAGGGCTTGCAGCGTGTATTCGGTACGCGCACGGGAGCGGGCGGGGCCACGACCCTCCCAGACGGCTCGCTGCTGAGCTTTGCATTCGGCCAGACGCCAGTGAACATCCAGGGTGACTCCACGCAGATGCACGCGTTGGTCCATCTCGAAGCCAACGCGGGGAGGGCCGTCGTCGGCGTGACGCAGGGAACGGTGGATAGTGACCCAGTCTCCTAAACGGGAGGGGTCCATGATGGTCTTCCACACCTCGGCAGGGGGCGCGGCTATGCGAATCGAGGCGGTGACGGTGCTCATGTGGGGGTGACTGTACTCGCAGTCATCGCGCGCGCAGCGGCTCGACTGCCTCCCACTCGGCGAGCGCGTGCTCGACGGCGGCGTCGAAGGAGTGCAGCTTGACGTGCAAAAGCTCGGCGGCGTGATCATCGGCGGGCAATAGATCGCCGCTGAGGCTCTCCATCAGGGGTAGTACCAGCTCGGGGTCCTCGGTGGCGATGGCCGCGGCGAGGCGCGCGGCGATGGGCGTGACATTGAGGGGCAGGGTAATCGCGGGGCGCCCCACGAGCATGAGCTCGGCGATGCGCTCGATCATCTCGCGGTAGCTCAATATGTCAGGGCCGCCGATGTCCAAAGAGCGCCCCCCGACACTCGGCACATGCGCGGCGGCGAGCAGCATCTGGGCGACATCGCGCGCGTCGATCGGCGCCGTGCGGTGGCGCTGCCAGGCGGGCAGGGTGAGCACTGGCATGCGCTCGATGAGGCGCACGAGAAAGCGGAAGGAACGCGAGCGGGCGCCGATGACAATGGAGGCGCGCAGCGCGACGGAATCCGGTACGGCCTCAAGCAGAATGCGCTCGACTGCCAGGCGACTTGCGAGATGGCGCGAGGTGGCCTGCGTTTGTGGCAGAAGGCCGCCGAGGTAGACGATGCGCCCCACGCCGGCGCGCTGCGCGGCGCTTGCGAAATTGGTGGCGGCGAGACCCTCCTGTTCTGGGAAGTGGCGCCCGGAGGCGGCGTCCATGGAGT
Source organism: Solirubrobacteraceae bacterium (assembly GCA_036561265.1). Lineage (GTDB taxonomy): Bacteria > Actinomycetota > Thermoleophilia > Solirubrobacterales > Solirubrobacteraceae > Palsa-744. Next base: position 2,131 of record DATBPO010000020.1, read on the forward strand.
GGATGAGGTAGTAGGCGACCTCGATTCCCTGTAGGGCCTCGTCCAGACCGGCGCCGCTGATAACGTCGCCGCGAACGGTTTTGATGTACCAGGCAATGGGGATGTGGAGCCGGGTGGGGTCGCGGGCGAAGGCGCGCACGTCGTGCCCGGCGCGGTGCAGGCGAGGTAGCAGCAGCGAGCCGGCAAAGCCGGTGGCGCCGGTGAGAAGAATGCGCATGTGTGAGGATGATGACTGGTGTTCAGTGAAGTGCCCATAAGCGCACCCAACCGCTGCGATGTGGCGATCGTGGGTGGGGGCATCCTCGGCTTGGCGGTGGCACGCGAGCTGTTGGGCCGCAGGCCGCAGCTATCGCTGTGCGTGCTTGAGCGCGAGCGCGAGGTTGGTTCCCACCAGACGGGCCACAACAGCGGCGTGGTGCACGCGGGCATCTACTACACGCCGGGCTCGCTGAAGGCGCGTCTGTGCGTGGCGGGCGCACGCGAGCTGTATGAGTACTGCGCGGAGCGCGGGATTGCGTACGAGCAGTGCGGCAAGGTGATCGTGGCGACCGATGCCTCGGAGCTTGGGCGCCTGGATGAGCTGGAGCGCCGCGGCCGCGCCAATCGGGTGCCGGGGATGGTGCGCTTGGACGCCGATGGCATTTGCGCGCTTGAGCCCCATGCGGTGGGCATCGCGGGCCTGCACTCGCCGGCGACGGGCATCGTGAGCTTCCCGGCTGTGGCGCGGGCCTACGCCGAGGACGTCACCGCGGCTGGCGGCGTGGTGGTGTTGGGCTGCGAGGTGCAGGCGGTGAGCGCGGGGGCACGGACGCTGCGCCTGCAGCACAGTGGGGGCGTCACCGAGGCGGGCCACGCGATCTTCTGCGCGGGGGCGTGGGCAGACCGCCTGGCGGTCGCCGCGGGCGCCGACCCTGACCCCCGCATAGTGCCCTTCCGCGGCGCCTACCTGCGTCTGGCGCCTGAGCGGCGGGAGCTGGTGCGCTCTTTGATCTACCCCGTGCCTGATCCCTCGCTGCCGTTCCTGGGCGTGCACCTGACAAAGCACATCGACGGCGATGTCCTGATCGGCCCCACGGCCCTGCTGGCAGGCGCGCGCGACGCCTACGCCCTCTCCAAGATCCGTCCCCGCGACATAGCCGACACCCTGGCGTGGCCCGGCTCGTGGCGCATGTTCGCGCGCTGGTGGCGCACGGGCCTGACGGAGATGCGCCACGCCGCGATCCGCGCGGCCTTCGTGCGCGCGGCAGCCCGCTACGTCCCCGAGCTGCGCGTGCGCGATGTAGAGCCGGCCTTCGCCGGCGTGCGCGCCCAGGCCCTGGCGCGCGATGGCCGGCTGGTGGACGACTTCGTCTTCAGCGCAACCGACCGCGCGCTGCACGTCCGCAACGCCCCCTCGCCGGCCGCGACATCCTCGTTGGCCATCGCCCGGCATGTCGTGGATCATGTGGAGAAGGCGTTCGATCTTTAAACCTCGCAAAGTGCGGGGTCGGCGTATCGCTTGTCACAAGAAAGTGACTAGCCGCCGGGTATTTCCGGGAAGCATTTTCTTTTCCCTGCGATTTGCGGGAACGGGCTGTGCGCGGCTGGCGGCGCGGTGCTTTGATGGCTGCCGTGCCAGCCAAGAACAAGCGCGCAGTGCGAAAGGTGACCTGCGAGGAATGCTTCTTTAAGAAGAACATGCTGTGCGCGCTCGATCTGGCTGAGCCGTGCGCGACGTTCCGTCCCCATGAGGCACAGCTGAAGCCGCCGCAGCAACTGCGCTTCGTGTTCCGCCAGGAGCGCAGGTCGCGCTCGGCGTGGGCGTTCCCGACGGCACAGGAGCAGGCGGCGCTACACGCTTAATCTGGCGCGGCGTGCCGAGCGATCCAGTTCGCTCCGGGGGTGTCGGTGAGGCCGTGGACGATGATCGAGGTGAAGACGACGAGCGCGGTGAGGTCGAAGATGCGCTGGCCGGAGGGGATGCCCTGGTCGAGGACGATCAGGGAGAAGGTCATGGTGGCGACGCCCTTGGGGCCGAACCAGCCCATGAAGAGACGGGTGCCGCGGTCGGTGGAGGTGCCGAGCAGGGCGATCCAGACGGCGAGGGGGCGGGCGATGAGGAAGGTGATGAGGACGAGGGCGACGGCGGCCCAGCCGTCGTTGAAGAGCGCGTGCAGCGTGAGGAGGGAGCCGAAGACGAGGAAGATGCCGAGCTTGACGATCTCGACGATCTCATCGGCGCGCTGCTCGAAGTGGCGGCGCAGGTCGGGGCGGCGGATGCCGAGCACGATGGCGGCGACGAAGACGGCGATGAAGCCGTTGCCGCGGGGGGCGAGCACGGTGACGCCGTAGGTGCCGAAGGCGACGCCGAGCGCGTAGAGCGACTTCTGGTGGGAGGGGATGGAGTACTCCAGCGGCCTTGAACTCTCGGAGGGCATGAGCAGCGAGGCCACCCACCCGCAGGCGAGCCCGTAGAGGAAGCCGAGGCCGATGTCCTGCACGACGAAGCGCCACCAGACGAAGTGTTCGGAGCCGACGGTGAGCGCCGCGAGGAACGCCAACACTGCAGGCAGCGCCAATCCGTCGTTGAGCCCGGACTCAAGGTTCAGGGAGTGACGGATGAGCCGCGGCACGCGCGGGTTGGTGACGATGCTTGACGTCAGCACGGGGTCGGTCGGCGAGAGCAGCGCTCCCAGCAGGAAGGACTCGGTCCAGGTCAGGCCGATGATGAACTTGCCGGCGAGCGCGACGACGAAGGCGGTGATCGGCATCGCCACCACGAGCTTGCGCAGCGGCAGGTGCCACTCGCGCTGCAGCATCTCGCTCTCGACCTCCAGCCCGTCGCGGAACAGGATCACGATCAGCGCGGCGTAGGCAAGATCGCGCACGAATCCGGACTGCGCGCTGAAGCTGATCCACTTGAAACCCCCGTCGCCGACGAGGAATCCGGCGAGGACGAACAGCGCGGTGAGCGATAGGAAGCTACGCCGCGCGAGCCCCGACAGCAGCGCCCCCAGGATCAGCAGGCCGCCAAGCACGGCCACGGTGGCCTGGAAGGAGGGCACGTCTATTCAGCCGGCCGCGCGCAGCGCGGTCATCCTCTCCTGAAGTGTGGGCACATCCAGTTGCCCGGCCGCGCGCAGCGCGGCCATACCTTTCCTGAACCGGGGCACCCCTGGAGGGTATATTGGGTATACCCGGACTAAAGCCCCCAGTGAAGGCGGTGCCAAGATGGCGAGGAAGAACAAGGATTCAGAGCAGGCGATGGATGCGAGCCGCAATGGCTCGATGGCCGATGCGGATGCGGCCACGGAGGAGTCCTCGGGCGGCGGGGTTGGCAAGCTGCTGTTCCTGCTGCTGGTGGCGGGGATCCTGGCGATGGTGCTGAGCAAGGATGTGCGCTCCAAGGTGCTGGACATGCTGTTCGGCTCCGAGGAGGAGTTCGACTACAGCTCCACAACGATGCCGGCGACGGACGCGCCCGTGGGCGCGACGGCGTCCTGAGGGAGCACCTGCTGCGCGCAGCAGAACGGGAGATGAGGAGATGACGGTCACAGCGGAGCGAAAGCCGCCGGGCGCTGCCGCGGAGCGAAAGCAGCCGGCTGTCGATGCGGAGCGAAAGCCGCCGTCGAAGTCGCTGTCGGGCGAGAAGGCGCAGCGGATCATCGAGGCGATGCGCGCGAGCGTGGCCAAACGCGGCACCGCCGGCTCGACCTTCGACCGCGTCTCGCGCGAGGCGGGCGTCTCGCGGGGCCTGTTGCACTACTACTTCGGCACCAAGGAGCAGCTGCTGGTGGAGGCGGTGCGCCGCGACTGCGAGCTGCGCCTGGAGCGTCTGCAGCAGCAGCTGCTGGGTGCGCAGACGGCGGAGGCGTTTATCAACCTGGCGGCGGAGCACTTGCAGCAGAGCGTGCGCGACGATCCCCAGGGCGTGACGCTGATCTTCGAGCTGTTCACGCTGTCGCGGCGCAACAAGGACATCGCGGCCGAGTACGCCGCGCTGATGCGCTCCACGCGCGATCAGGTGGCAAGTATGCTCGATGCCGCCCAGCGCGAAGGGGTACTGCGCCTGCACGCCTCCCCTGAGGCGGTCGCGGAAATCCTCTTCTCGCTGACCGACGGCTTTGCGCTGCGGATGCTCACCGAGCCGGATCGGGACTTCGCGGAGACCGTGCAGGCGGGGATCGTCTGCGCGCGCGCTCTGCTCGCGGACTGAGTTCCGGCTGCCGAGGAGGGAGCGGTGGCGGGCGGGCGCTGGAAACACCGCAATCCCCGCCAAACCTGGCGCCCCGCGCCTGGCACTCCTATAATCAGAGTGCCAATGCCGATCTACGAGTACAGACGCCCCGACGGCAGCACCTTCGAGGTGATGCAGACCTTCAGCGATGACCCTTTGAAGAAGGACCCCGAGACGGGTGTCAAGGTGGAGCGCGTCTTCCACGCCCCCGCGGTGCACTTCAAGGGTAAGGGCTTCTACAACACCGACTACGGCACGCGCAAGCGCCAGAAGGAGACCGCCGCGGCGGGGGAGGGGTCATCCAACGGGGCCGGCAAGGACGGGGGCTCGTCAGACGGATCGTCGTCTTCGGAGAGCTCTTCTGCGCAGAGCAAGTCCTCCTCCGAGAGCAAGTCCGAGAGCAAGGGCGGCGGCGAGAAGGCGTCCAAGGATGCGGGCATCAGCAAGCCCAAGTCTGACGCCAAGCCGGTCGCGGCCGCCAAGTAGGCGGTCAGGTTTCGAGGGCGCGTGCGATATCGGTGAGTCGCCGCCAGAGGCGATGCCCGTCGAGGTCGCGGAAGCCGAAGTGGCGGTAGAAGTCCGCTGCCTCAACAGAGATGGCGTCGACGACAACTGCGCGGGCGCCGAACTCGCGACCGCCGCGCAGGCAGCGTGCGAGCGCATCGAGCAGTAGGTGCCCGCCGAGCGAGTGGCCGTGCTCGGATCGGTCGAGGGCGAGGCGGGCGAGCAGTACCGCCGGTACCGGGTCAGGCATCCCCCGGCGTAGCCGCGAGGGAGCTTGCTGGTGTCCTACGGAGCTCATAGCCAAGGCGTAGTAGCCGACCACTCGCTGTCCGCGACAGAGGACGTATGTGGCCGCCGTCCCACTCGCTGCGGCAATCGGGGCGGACTGCCGTAGCCATCGATCCAGCGCTGGCACTCCGCAGGCAAAGTCATCCACACGGTGGGTCGCGGCGAGCGCCTCAACGGGGGCGAGCTCGTCAGTGCTCAACGCGCAGGGATGGGGCTTCGCTTCCTGGCGTAGCGGCGCAGCGTCGGCATCTCCTCGGCCGGCGCCTCAAGCGCCTCCACGAAGCGCTTGAACGCCTCGCTGCCGAGGTTGATCCTCTGCGCGCGCTCGAGCACCTGCTCGGCGCGTTCGGTAGCGACCGACAGCACAAACCCTGTCAGCGTCTCTCCGTTGAGGTCAGCCGCCGCTCTAAGCACTTGCTCCTGGCGCTCGCTCACCCGCATGTTGATGCGCCCCTGGCGCGTTTGCTCAACTGCTTTCATGGTGTCATTGTACAGCTTCCATATGTACAGCGCAAGCGAAGCTGCCGCACTCCAGCTCGGCCCTGCCCCAGGGACTTGACAAGAGCCATCACTTGTGCCTATAGTACTCCTGTCGTGGCGTCCTGTCATGGGCGTCTTGGTTTGAGATAGGTCGGGTTTGGGTCCTCCCGCTGGTGCGGGTTCCATGGGACCGTCAGGGATGTTGGAGAGGGATTTCGATCGCTTTATGAGGGATGTGGAGATGAGTGGTCTTCTGTGTAACCGCGCTGGCGCGGCCAATGGTGTTGCGGCCCCGGTAGGGGGTCCTTCTAGATGCTTCAGCATCGCTGAGGCATCTCTCTCTCTCTCTCTCTCTCTCTTGGCCCGGATCGTTAGCTTCTAGGGCCTTCCGCCGCCGGTTTTCGGCGGCTCGCTCCGGCCGCGGGGGCCGGGTTGGTCTCTCGCGCGTTATGCGGGGGCTGTTTGTGCGTTCTTTGTCATCTTGGCGAGGGGCGTGCCCCTCTTTGTTCGAGGAGGGGATTTGTCGATGAGGGCTTTGCGGTGTGTGCTTGGTGTCGTGGTCGTGGTGGTTTGCCTGCTGGTCGTGGGGGGTGGGGTGGCGCTGGCCGTGCCTGCGAGCTTTGGCAGTGGCGAAGGTGAAGAATCGGGGCAGTTCAGCTCCAACGCGAGTGGGATTGCGGTGGAGCAGGAAAGCGGTGATGTGTATGTCTCCGATACCGGCAACGAGCGGGTGGATAAGTTTGGGCCGGCTGGGGAATTCCTGTTTGCGTGGGGTTGGGGTGTCGCGGATGGGCATACCGAAGCGCTGCAGACGTGTACGGCGAGCTGTTTCGAAGGGGTCTCCGGTGGTGGTGGTGCGGGTGAGCTTCGGGAGCCGGGGGGCGTGGCGGTCGATAATGATCCGTTGAGCGCGTCGTATCGCGATGTGTATGTGGTCGACGCGGGTAACGGTCGTGTGGAGAAGTTCGATTCGTCGGGGAACTTCCTGTTGATGTTTGGTGGTGGTGTGAAC
>DATBPO010000021.1:0-5368 GCA_036561265.1 Solirubrobacteraceae bacterium
TGGGGATCTTCGCGGGCTCGGGCGTGGGCAAGTCCTCGCTGCTGGGCATGATCGCGCGCTCCACTACCGCTACCGTCAACGTCATCGCCTTGGTGGGCGAGCGCGGACGCGAGGTGCGCGAGTTCATCGAGCGTGATCTCGGCAACGCCCTGTCGCGCTCGGTCGTCGTCGTCGCCACCTCCGATCAGCCTGCGCTCGTGCGCATCAAGGCGGCCTTCACGGCCACCACCATCGCCGAGTACTTCCGCGATCAAGGGCACGACGTGATGCTGATGATGGACTCGGTTACGCGCTTTGCCATGGCCCAGCGCGAGATCGGCCTGGCAATCGGTGAGCCTCCCGCCACGCGTGGCTACACCCCCAGCGTGTTCGCGCTGCTGCCGCGCCTGCTGGAGCGAGCGGGGACGAGCCCGGAGGGCTCCATCACCGGCCTCTACACGGTGCTTGTCGATGGGGACGACATGAACGAGCCCATCGCCGACGCCGTGCGCTCGATACTCGACGGCCACGTGGTGCTCTCACGCGCGCTGGCCCACGCGGGGCACTACCCGGCGATCGACGTTCTGCAGAGCGTCTCGCGTCTGTTGAGCGAGATCGCCTCGCCGGAGATCGTGACTGCGGGCCAGCGTCTGCGCACGGCGCTGGCGGCGCTGCACGAGAAGGAGGATCTGATCTCGATCGGTGCCTACAGCGCAGGGGCCGACCCGGTGCTCGACGCGGCGCTCGCGCATCGAGCACGCATCGACTCCTTCCTGCGCCAGGCGACGATCGAGCCCAGCACGCCCGAGCACGCCGACGCCCAGTTGCTGGAGCTCGCCGATTCGCTGGAGCGCTCGCTGGAGCCCTCAGGCGGGGAAGTTCTCCACGGCGAGACGCTCGAGCCCGATGACCTGCAGGCGCATGACGAGCCTGGACCCTCGGCCATCCCGGCATTGCACCTGACCGTCTGAGAGTCGCAAACTGCCGCGCAGCAGCGGCCTTGCCGGGAGACGAACCGGCGCGCGCCACGCAGATGTCGGCTTGGCTACCGGGCGACCGGGCGGTACTCCCGCGTCGTCGGATTCTGCTCAAGCAGGCCCACGGCTCGCAGTGTCTTGACGTAGCGATGAGTCGTCGAGGGCGACATGCCCAGTTGCTGGGCAAGATCGATGATCGCTCGCCACGGCCGCTCGGGGCCGTAGGAGGAGAGAATCGCCAGGCCGCGCAGCAGGGACTGCGAGAGCTGGGGATCGGTGAGGGCGTCCTCGAGCGCCTCCTGAGTCGCCTTTTGCAGCGACTTGCTCTTGGTGCCTCGCTTGTTGTTGCCGTTGGTCGGCTTGTAGGCGTTATCCAGGGCGGCCAGCAGCAGGTTGGAGACGGTCCCGTTGCGGCTCTGGCCGGCGGAGCGCATCACCTGCTCTATCTGCACCGGGGAGAGGGTGATTGAGATGTCTTCGTCCTTCTTGGTGGTCTTAATGCTCGTGGTCTTCATGTTCGTGGTCTTCATGGCGTCTCGCAGTCTCGATAGATGGAGCACTTTGTATAGATACTACGCCCGAACCGGCCCGGCGCTTCGGCGCCGCCGCCAGGGCACGACGGCGATGCACCGCGGTCTCGCGGCGACTGGCAGGGCTGGAATCTTGCTTGGGGGTCAGAATGATTCAATACTTGACGCACTGCATCGTTGGTGATCTTGCCGCGACTCGCTAGACGCGAGTCGAATATTCTCTTTGCGAATAGTTGGGGCAATCGGATCACTTTTGGCGCACTATTAGAAGACTCTTATGCTCTTCGGTCCGATGCTCTTCGGTCCGCAAGCCGCCTAAAGCTTCGACGCAGAGGCCGGCTAAAGAACGACGCGGCGCGTCCGATCACCGGGCCGTGACCGGACCCTCTTTCCGTTTCCGACTGGAGCGCGTGCGTGCCCTGCGCGAGCGCCGCGAGGACATGGCCAGGCTTGCCCTCGCACAGGCCATCACGGAGCGCAGCTCGAGCCTCGAGCATCTGCGCACGGTTGAGTCCCACCTCGAGCACGCCCGCTCCGAGCAGCGCCAGGCCAGCGCTCCCAGCGCAACTGTCAGCGCTTCCGAGCTGCAGGCTCGCCAAGCCTTCATGGAGCACATCGAGGCCCAGCGCATCGCCGGGGCGCGCGAGCTGGCGCGCCACGATAGCCAGGTCGCCGACCGCGACGCCGAGCTCGGCCAGGTGGCACGTGAGCGGGAGACGCTCGAGCGCCTCAAGGAGCGCCACCGCATCGAGCACCTGCGCGAGTCCCTGCGCGTCGAAGGAAACCTGCTCGACGAGATCGCCATCGATCGCTTCCGCAGGAGCGCGGCATGAACGCCCAGACGATCGCCCCCGCTGCCGGTCCGGCCGATGTGATCGCCGCGACCCAGCGTGTGCAGCAGCTGCAGGAAATGATCGCCCACGCCAAGCAGGGCTCATCGGCAACCAGCTTCGCCGCCGCGCTCAACGCCGCCTCGGCAAGTCCCGCTACCACCCCAGTTGCCACTACAGCGAGCGTGCCCGCCAACCCAGCTGCACCATCGCCGGGCGGCTCGGCCTCAATGCCCTACGACGGCGCCATCGCACAGGCGGCTGCGCGCTACAACCTCGACCCGGCCGTCCTGCACGGCCTGATCCAGCAGGAGTCGGGCTTCGATCCCAACTCGCGCTCGAGCGCGGGCGCGCTGGGGCTGACCCAGCTGATGCCCGGCACTGCCTCCTCGCTGGGCGTCGCAAACCCACTCGACCCGGTGGAATCGATCGAAGGCGGCGCGCGCTACCTGAGTCAGATGATGAGCCGGTTCGGCGGCAACACCGAAGAGGCTCTGGCCGCCTACAACGCGGGACCCGGCGCGGTGAGCCAGTACGGAGGCGTGCCCCCGTATGCCGAAACGCAAGACTACGTCAACAAGGTGCTCGGCTACGCCGACGCCTACCGGCAGACGCTGACGAGCACCGGCACGCCCACGCCGACGCCGACGGGGTCGATCGTATGAGCGCCTCTTGCACCCCCAGCCCTGCGGTGGCCTCTCCACCGTCTGCTGCCCCGCCCTCCCCCGGGGCCAGTGGCGCTCCACCGGGGATTTCACCCGAGGGGCCGCCCTTCCAGAGCGCGCTCGAAGATCGAATGGCCCGGACCGCCCTTGCGGAAGGCCACCAGCCCAAGGACCGCCCCACAGCGAAGCACGGCGAGCAGGACGCCCAGACAGTTGCCCAGACCGGCGCTGTGCAAGCGCCCGCTCAAACGGACAAGCCACTCCCCGCCGCGACCACGGCTGGCGCACAGGAGTCTCCGACGGATACCCACTCCCCTGCCGTCCTCGTCGCACCCCCGATCGCCACAGGGCCTGCCAAGCAGTCCGGGACGACGTCAGAGGCACCCGCACCCGAGGCCGCCGCGACAACCGCGACCACCACCGCACCTCCATCTGCCACGCCTGCTTCGGCCTCGACCACAGCGGCACCAACCACAACCGCTACGACGACTACAGCCGCCACACCAACCACAACCCCGGCCACGACTCCAGCCGACACACCTGCCTCGGCCTCAACCACAACTGCGCCGAACGCCACGGCTACGAAGGGTGCCTCGGCATCAAACGATCCCTCATCCGCGCCCGCTCAAACACCACCTGCCGTCGCCGACGCGGCCACTCCAGCAGACAACAAGCGGGCGGGCGGGCAGTCGAGCCTTCGCGTGACAGGCGGAACCTCATCCGCGAAGGCCGCTGCCGAAGCGGCGCCTGCCCCGGCGATGCCCGCAAGCAAGACGCCGGCCGCAAGCACGCCGTCGGCGAGTTCTGCGCAAACGCACAGCGGCACCCCGGCGGAGCCCGTCGGCACGGCGACCGTGTCAAGCACGAGCGCGTTTGCGCCGCCCGCCACCGACCAGTCCCCCCAGGCGCCAACCGCTGTCGGCGGCGGTGCGCCGGGACCGGTGCTCAGCTACGGCGTGGGGCTACAGCAGGCGATCGAGGCGGTGCACGCCACCATCGAGTTGGCCACACGCCAGGGGCTCTCCCAGGCGCGCATCGCGCTCTCGCCCGAAGAGCTCGGCGAGATCCGTATTCACCTCTCGCAAAGCGCTCAGGGGTTGATCGCGCGGGTGACCGCCGACACACCCGCAGCCGCGCAGGCGCTCGCTGAGGGTCACGCGGAGTTGCGCCAGTCGCTGCACTCGCTGGGCCTGACGGCACTACACATGGACACCTCAGCGTTTGACCACGCCGGCGCGCAGCAGCGCGATGGGCGCGCGCACGAGCCGTTCACTTCCAGCTCCACCGCCAACTCCAGGCAGTCCTCAGAGGCAGAAGGCGACGAGGAGCAAGACACTGCGCTCACAGGCGTGGCCTCAGCTTCCGCCGCCGGTGCTCCCCTGCCAGCCAATGGCGCCCTCGTAGACGTGCTGGCCTGACCACTCACACGAAAGGTCTCTGATCCAAATGACAACCGCCGCCCCCACCACAGCAGCCGCCAACACCTCAAACACCACACCCAGCACGACGCCGACCAACCCCGGTGGAACGTTGGGCAAGGATGGCTTCCTCAAGCTGATGGTCGCGCAGCTGCAGTCCCAGGACCCACTGCAGCCCACCGAAAGCTCGGCCTTCATCGGCCAGCTTGCGCAGTTCACTGAGCTCGAGCAGGTGACAAACATGGCGCAGAGCACCGAACAGTCGACCGCCGCCCAGCACGTGGCCCAAGCCGTTGCGCTGATCGGACACGAAGTCACCACTGTGAATCCCAGCACTGGGGAAACGCACAAGGGCACAGTGCAGAGCGTGCAGATCACCGGCTCGGGTGCCACCCTCACGGTGGAAGGCGTCGCCGGCATCGAACCCTCGACCATCACCGCGGTCTCCTAGTGCAATGAGCGCCGCCGCCCCCACCAACCCTGCCCTGATCCCGGGTATCGGCGCGGTCAAGCCGCCTGCGCCCGGGTATGCCCCGGGACGGTCCTCCACCGCCTCATCGCCGCGCAGCGGTCCGGCCTTCGCCGAGGTCCTCGAGCAAGCCAGCGGCTCGCAACCGCTGCATTTCTCACGCCACGCCCTCGAGCGCGTGCAGCGCCGTGGCATCGACCTCGACCCTACGACCCTCTCGCGCTTGAACGAGGGTGTGGGACGCGCGGCCGGCAAGGGCTCACGCGATTCGGTCGTGCTCGTCGACGGCACCGCATTCGTGGTGTCCGTCGCCAACCGCACGGTCCTCACCGCGGTGGACCAGCAGCACATGCGCGAGCACGTTTTCACCAATATCGACAGCGCGGTCCTCGCGTGACGATCAAACCACTACCCCGGCTCTGACTCGGGACAACGCCAACTCCAATTTTCCAACCCCAACTCCAACTCTCCAACTCCAACCCCAACCCCAAACCCAACCC